>CAMLMM010000032.1 GCA_946481105.1 uncultured Alphaproteobacteria bacterium | reverse complement strand
CGGTGTAGGTCAAGGAGAAGGCTGATATAGGTCTCATTTTTGGGAAAACGATTGAGCAGGCCCAGGGTGATATTGAGTGACTCGGTCAGATCGCCATTATGATAGAGAGATTTTGCGAGCTTGCTGAGAATAGTCTCGTTGGCCGAGAGTTTTTTATCTTTATAAATATGCAGATAATAATAGGCCGCGTTCTGATACATGCACCGCTGAAAAAAAATGTCACCCAGATTTTCGGCCAGCTGGTGCGACGGGGCCATTTTGAAGGATTTTTCCATCTGCGGAATGCCAAGGTCATTATTCCCGGCCTGCAGATAGGCAACACCAAGGTTGTAAGCGGCGTCCGGGTTGTCTGGCGCGAGGTTGGCGGCCATGGTGCTGGCTTCAACCGCTTCCTGAAAACGATTCATCTTGCCCCAGATAATGCCCAGCTTCATCCAGTATTCAGCATTGGCTTCTTCCAAAGAAATTGCCTGTACAATGGATGTTTCAGCGTCAAATAGTTGTCCTTTTTTCAGAGAGGCCATCGCTTGTCGGTAAAAATCGGAAGCTGCATTTGACTGATTTGCTGGCATGGGTATCTCTCGCGGGTTCTTTGGGTATCCTAAACAATTTGATGGATAATTAAACCCTTATTAACCGTTGCCGTGATAGCCTGAGAGAATGAAGATGTAATGAAGGGATTCAAAACATCTTCAGTTAATGTTACTCTGACTACACTAAACAGGAAACTGATTCGCCAGAAAGGCGGAAAGGTTTCCCGGTCTTCAGAAGAAGGCTGATTAACATAATGGCAAATTAACAACTCTAGAAAGGAGTCAAACATGCCAATTATTGCAAACAACACCTCTGCTAACTCTGCACTCGTTTACCTTAACAGAAACTCCCGTGAACAAGAAAAGTCTTTGTCCAAACTCTCGAGCGGTTCCCGTATCGTTCGCGCGTCTGACGATGCTGCTGGTCTTGCTGTTTCTTCCAGTCTCCGTGCTGACGTTACCGCTCTGAAACAAGCCGGTATTAACGCCGTTCAGGCCCGTTCGCTTCTGCAAACGGCTGATGGTGCTATGGCTCGTGTGGGCGATATCCTTCAGCGTATGAAAGCACTGGCTGCTCAGTCGAACTCGGGTTCTGTGCAGGATACCGGCGGTCGTGACTTCATCAACACTGAATATCAGCAGTTGCTGACTGAAGCCCAGGCTATCGGTACTAACACCACGTTTAACGGCGATACTCTGATTGACGGTTCTTTCAACCTGAACTTCCAGGTTGGTATTCTGGCAACGGAAACCATCGCAGTTAACTTGACCACGATTAACATGACAACCATCGCTAACGGTTCCGCAGTTGGTACACAGGCTAACGCCGTGACCGCTTCTGCTACCCTCGATACCGCGATTGACACTGTATCTACCGGTCGTGCAACGATTGGTGCTCTGCTGTCCCGTTTCGAATATCGTGGTGACGTTATCGACAGTTCGGTTGAAAACCTGATTGCAGCCCAAGCGGCAATCACCGACGTGGACATCGCTGCTGAACAGTCCAACCTGGTCAGCAAGCAGGTTCTGACAGAAGCTGCTATCGCAGCCCTCTCTCAGGCCAACCAGATGAAGTCCTCGCTGCTGTCCCTGGTTAGATAATTAATTATCTAAATAGGTAGGTTATATAAATTAGACGGATAGGGGGGATTGGCACAGAACTTGCTGATCTCCCCTTTCTGATAAGAGAAGAGTATAGTCCCATCAGAATGGGCGTTGGGTGTAGGTAAAACAGGAGAATGTTATGGCAACAAATGGCATAACGACTTTAGGTAACAGAACGTTTCTTTTTGGCGGGTCGTCGGGTATCGACACATCGGCCCTGATTACGGCCGCCTATAATCAGCGCAAAGCCGAAGCCGACAAAATTGATTTGCAGATAAAAGGAAATACAACGCGCATTTCGGCGCTCGATGAATTGCAGTCTTTGGGACTTGCCGTTCAAAATTCACTCGAAAGCATCAGGAAAAACTACAGTATTCTGGCCGAAAACGAATCGCTTTTTGATAAGCGCACCGGGACATTGGCCTCCAGCAGCACAACTGTCGCCACCAGCCTTATTGGGGTGGCGATTGATCCTGGTACGACAACAGGTTCTTATGAAGTTGAAGTTCAGCAAAAGGCTCTGGCCCATCGTGTCGGCGGCAACAGCGCCACGGCCGATAAAACTGCGGATCTGGGATATACAGGCACATTCGATATCGTGGCCGCCGGAGGAACGGCAGCAACAATTAACGTGACAGCCACCATGTCGCTTGAAGAACTGGCGACGGCTATCAATGCTCAGTCAACCACGAGCGGCGTGGGTGCAACGGTGCTTAAAACAAGCGAAACCGGTTATCAGCTTGTCTTAACCGCCGCCAACACGAACAAGGCAATGTCCGTATCCAATATTACTGGGACGAATGTGCTGGAGAACTTAGGAGTCACGGACGCTGGCGGGACTTTTATTAACCAGTTGCAACCGGCGCAAGGAGCTATTATCGAAGTTGACGGTGTGCCGATAACGCGGGATGATAATGATTTCAGTGATGTGATTGATGGCGTCAATATTACGGTGAAGAACGAAGAACCGGGAACAATCATCCAACTGAATATTGAGAATGATACATCCGCCATCAAGGATGGAATTCTGGATTTTGTCGAGGCTTATAACACCCTGCGTGAAACTGTCCTGAAACACCAGCAGGTCAGCGATGACGGAGAAGTTGCGGAAGATGCCGTTCTCTTTGGTGATTCTTTTCTTAAGACCTTCTCAAGCGGTACGCAGGCACTCATCGGTTCCAACTATGGCACGGGTGGCGGCAATCTTGAAACGCTTCGGGAACTTGGCATTACGTTGAGCCCCGAAGGGCTATTTGAAGTGGACGAGGCGATTCTAGATGCCAAGTTAGTCAGTGATTTTAGTGAAGTGCGCGAAATTTTTGAAACACAAACCAGTGCGGACAACGCCAGCTTTCGGGTTGTTGCCAATTCTTCCAAGCTTTCGGATGTGAATATTGCCCTGGATATAACCTATTCAGGCGGTGCGATTACATCCGTATCCGTTGGCGGGGACAGTTCCCTGTTCACCGTCTCCGGGACGCTTATTCAGGGAGCGGCAGGATCGATTTATGAAGGCCTTTCATTTGCTTATGTTGGTGCGGCCAGCGCGACCGTGAATGTCTCCATTAACCAGGGCTTCGCCGATTTGATGCACAACACCCTTACCGACTATGTGGACAATGTGTCGGGCTTGTTTCAGCAGGAAGAAGTGCGTTTGGATGAACTGAATGGCAAGCTAGGTGATCGAGCCGACCGCGTTCTTGAGCGGGCAGATAGTTACCGCGAACGCCTGATTGAGAAGTATTCAGCTTTTGAAGCGCAAATGGCGCGTGCCCAGACAATATTAGTTCAGTTGCGAGCCATTTTGGGCAATAATGAAGATAATAATTAACGCGGAGTATTGTTTCTGATTATGGCCCAAAACCCCTATCAAAAAGCGTCGCAGAGTTATCAAAAGAGCAGTGATGACAATCTGACCCCTCTGCAAATCGTGGTTGAGCTATACAAGGGCATGATTAAAAACACCAAGCAGGCTAAGCATGCCTGGGCAGAGGGCAGCCTTGACGTGATGACCAACCATATCACCAAGACTTTTGATATTCTGGAAGCCCTGCAGTCAAACCTGGACATGGAGAAGGGCGGCGAAGATGCTGTTTTTCTGAACCGCTTTTACACGGTTATTTTCTCGGCATTGTCCCAGGCAACAGCGAAACCCGATCCGGCGGCCTATTTTGATGAAATCATTGCTTATATGCAACAGGTGCATGACCGCTGGTATGCCTTGGCTTATCCAAGCTTTTCATCTTCCACTGAACCGGTTGAGACGGCCTCCTAAAACTCTGAAACTGGCATAGTCTTTGCAATCCTTTCTCTGCTACCAGAGAAAGGCTGCAAAAAATGGCTGTCCATATTCATACGAAACCGGGTATTGAGTCGGCAGATTTTGCCTATTCGGCCAGTGATGATGCCCAGCTTTACGCGCGCTTTGCTGAAGGTGATGGTTTTGCGCTGGATGTACTTATGCGCCGTCATCGTGGTCTGGTTTGGACGGTTGTACGCAAATATCTGAAATCTCTGAACGAAGCCGAAGACATTTTTCAGGATATCTCGCTGGCCTTGTATCAAAATCCCCATGCTTTTCAGCAGGGAAACGCCAAGTTTTCCAGCTGGCTGTATCGTGTCGTCACGAATAAATGCCTTGATATCGTCCGAAGTAAATCCTTTGATTGTAAGGAAGGAAATCTGGACGACACAATTCCCTCCGATCAGCCGAACGCGGAAGATGTCATATCCAGTACCCAGTTGTCGGCACGTCTGAAGTCCCTGATAGGGTTATTGCCCGTGCAGCAGCAGAGGGCCATTTCTCTTTATTATTTCGATGAAAAGGAAATGAACGTCATTTCGCGTGAAATGGAAATTACCGAAGGGGCGGCGCGCGCACTTATCAAGCGTGGTCGGGAAAAATTACGCGAAATGAGCGATAATCAAGCTTTATCCACCCTGTAGTCAGCCCACATACGGATCAGTTCGGATGGGAGTTGTGTCGGCGAGAAAGGTTTGCGGATGACACCGATCATCGGTTCCAACATTGTGGCGTTTAAGGATGATATTTCCGTGCTCCCGGTAATGAAAATGACGGGAATGTTTTCTCCCCCCGGTTTTTTTCGGACTTCCTGCACAAGATCTTCTCCTCTTATCGCCGGCATCATCTGATCAACCAGCAAAAGGTCGGGATGAAACGCTTCCAGATGGCCAAGAAAATCTTCCGGGGTTGTGCAGCTGACAATTTGGAAGTCGATATTTGAGCGTTCCAGCGCCTTCTGGGTCATTAGACGCATAACGGGATCATCATCAATGTGAAGAATTTTTTGCAAGGGGTGTGTCATCGTTTGCTTTCAGTGTCTGAAGTAATGTCAAAGCCTCTTCCATCGCGGGCTCAAGCCTAGAAAAATACTGTTTCAAAGTAGCGATATCAGCCCCGTCATGACCACAGGACTCTATCGTTCCCGCCCAATAAGCAACTTTACTGAGTCCGAGTGCTGCACTGGATGATTTCAGCGGATGGGCGGATTCGATAATAAGCTTGCGATCATCTGAAGCGAGGCCAGTCTTCATATTGCTGAGATAGGATGGCACGCTTTCCTGAAAATTATCAATCAGCAGATCGAGACTATCTGCCATTGTTTCCTGTAGTTCGGCAAAAATAACCGCATCGAGCGCTGGCAGGTTGTTGTCATTAAGGCTCGGCACCGCCTTGGCAGTCATCGGGGCCTGATTGTCATCCTCACCAGTGTATGAGAACCAGCGAAGAATAGCTTTTTCAAGTGTATGCCGCCGTAAAGGTTTGGTCAAATAGTCATCCATGCCGGCCAGTCGACAGCGTTCCGCGTCCCCCTTGATGGCATTCGCGGTTAACGCCAGAATGGGAACAGGCGTGATGCCACCTTCTTTTTCAAAATGCCGGATATGGATCGTCGCTTCGTATCCATCCATTTCCGGCATGCGGCAGTCCATAAGAATTAGATGGAACGAGGAGGGCGATTGTTTATACAAACTAACAACCTCGGTACCGGTCATGGCGTGGACGACATCAATTTGCATGTCGCGAAGGATTTTTGACGCGTATTCGTAATTAACCCGGTTATCTTCAGCCAACAAGACACGCTTTCCTTCAAACTGCACCAAAACGGACTTATCGCGAATATCCTCGCGCTGGATATCCTCCGGCGCAAGTTTTTTCAGGGGAAGCTCGAACCAGAACGTCGTGCCGCCATATTGGTTTGTATAAAAACCGATATCACCCTGCATTAGCGTCACAAGATTTTTGCAAATTGCCAGGCCCAGTCCGCTGCCGCCATATTTACGGGTTGTTGACTGATCGCCCTGCGAGAATTTCTTAAACATATGAGGGGACTTGCTCGGTGGGATGCCGATTCCCGTATCTTCAATCTCGAAGCGTATCATACCGTTTATTAGTTTTGAGACGGATACCTTTATGTGGCCTTTATCCGTGAACTTACACGCATTGCCAATCAGATTCATCAGCACCTGGCGCAGCCGTGTCGGATCGCCCACAAAATAGCTGTTTAATTCCGCAGGTAAGGCAAGGGTTAGTTGCAGATCCTTCCCTTCAATTTTCAAAGTCAGCAAGTCGATAATATCTTTTAAGATGCCTGGCAAATGGAAACGGATAGTCTCAATGTCGATGTTACCCGATTCAATTTTTGAAATATCGAGAATGTCGTTAATCAGGTCAGTCAAGGTTTCAGCAGAAAAATTCAATGAGCGGAAATAACTTTTTTGATCAGAGGTCATCGGCGTGTCACGCAGTAAATCCACCATGCCGATAATGCCGTTTAGAGGGGTGCGGATTTCATGGCTCATATTCGCCAGGAAATCCGATTTTGCGGCGCTTGATTCTTCCGCGCGACGACGTTGCTGGGCATAATGGCGGATCAGGGTCAGGCTGATATACAGGACCAGAATGATAACGATAAAATAGGTAAGGGTCCGGAAATATGTGGCTTCAGTGATTGTCTGCTCTTGAATCTTACGCAAACTGCCATGAATGGTTTGAAGGTCGGTCTGGTAAGGGACGGCAAGTAATGAAGCGCGCAAATCTTGCATTGTGGGATATATGGTCAGGACAGTGCTGAGTTCAGGAAGCGCGGTGTTGTCACGGCGGCCCGCCTCGGTGGCGCGGAACTGGCTTACCTGATTTTGCAGACTGTTGCCGTCATCCTGCCCCATAAGATACAAAAGGGTTTTCAGAATGATAACGGCCTTCAGGTTGGTTTCCTGACGCATCGAATCCTGATCTGCCGTACCGCGGGGTGCATCAACGATGTCAGTTGATGATTGCAGACCGTCATTGCGCAAGGCAACCAGGCTCTGGGTGAGCGTTGCGTTATAATCATCCAGGAGCTGATGTTTTTTCCGGATCTCCTGGAAATTATGGCGGTAGGCGGATGCCTGCCTGGCGATGTCCGACAGCGCGTCACCATAAGACAGGCGCCAAAAGGAATGAATGAAATTTTCTTCCCGTCTGTCCATGAGTGTCTCATAGTCAGCAAGAAACGTGTCGTAAGCTGTCAGGAGAGCCTGGTACGTGCTTTGTGAATTTATATTATGGCTCGATTGGTTTTTGGCTACGATCGCCACATTCATTTCGCCATGCAGTTGAGACAATGCGAATAAGTCGTCGAATACCATATCAAATTCATGCTGATATGTTCGGAAAGACTGGATAAAGCAGTAACCTCCAAGGCAAAGCAGAATGCTTATAAGCAGCATCTCCTTGGGTTTAAATACCGGAACGGCGCTATGGATAGTGCCAAAAGAACGCATAATCGGATCATCTTTCGTTGCTAGAAAGCATGCAGTAAGCAGATACGCAGTGATCGCGCGAAAAATTAGATTTTCGTGAGGGTTAGGGTCCGCCACTCCCCATGAGTGATACGGCGCGGCGTGCCCAGCCCGCAGGCGCGGTAGGCGGACAGTATAGCAGATTCCTGTTCAATCAAAAGTCCCGACAATACAACTTTTCCGCCTGGTTTCAGACAAGCAGCAAGTTGGGGGGCCATATCGACCAGCGGGCCGGCGAGAATGTTGGCTATAATCAGGTCGAAAGATGGGCCTTTGCGCATGCCGACCTGCGGTGCGGCAAAACCATCGCCCGTGGCGCAGCGCATACCTTTTTCATCCGAAGAAACCTGATTAATTTTGCGGTGATGGCAGGCCATGCGTGTGGCTTCGCGGTCGATATCGATTGCCAGTGTGGGTTTTTTCCAGAGTTTATAGGCGGCGATCGCCAGAATGCCGGATCCGGCGCCCATATCGAGAATGTTTTTCGGACGAAAGCCGTCTTCTTTTAATTTGGCCAGTGCTTGCAGGCAGCCCCGTGTAGTACCGTGCTCACCCGATCCAAAAGCGGTCGCAGCATCGATTTGCAGCGGAATAAAATCTTTGGGTGTCTTGCCGTCATAATGACTGCCGAAAATAAAGAAAGGCCCCACCTTGAATGGCGGGAACTGGCGGTAAGATTCCTCCAGCCAGTTAATATCAGGCACATCAACGCAGGTTAAATCTGATTCCTTTACGGTTTTAATCAGAGCCTTGATATCACGGGCCAGCTGTTTGACTGGGGCCGGGGCAGGAAAAACCCACTGGATTTCCCAGCCGGATTTATTCTTTTCCCAGGAAACAGACGTGGCTGCCTCTTCCATAAGGGCAGCCACGTTAAACAGGTTGGGTTCAGGCAGCGATGCCGGAAGCTGAAGCGTGACAGACTGCAGATGCGGTGCGTCCGTCATGGCTTCTATTTTTCCTCATCAACGTCGACGTCCAGGTCTTCGTCGTCGTCATCGTCAAGGTCTTCCAGATCATCGTCCAGATCATCGGAGAGGTCGTCATCGTCAAGCTTGTCGGAATCATCGTCGTCGTCATCCATTTCTTCGACGTCTTCTAGGCTGACTGTCTCGGCCTCTTCGTCCTCGACAGATTCCTCATCTTCTTCTTCGTTCTCCGTCTCCTCGGATACCTGACCTTCGGCGGTCGTGTCGTCAGACGCAATGCGGCCGCGGCGCGATTTGATTTTTACTTCACCTGTGAATTCAGTTTCACAGGACGGGCAGATGATCGGGCGCTTGTTCAGGTCGAAAAAGCGTGTGCCGCAGCTCATACAGATGCGTTTCAATCCGCGTGGATCATCAACGGTAGCTTCTTTTGGCAAGGTATCCTCCAAACAGGGTCGTATAGATAAAATGTAAGGGCCTGATTGCACCAATTTTGCAGCAGTGTCAAAGGTTTTTGCTGAACTTTTGCGACGCAGCAAGGTTTCAGGGCGGTTGGCCCTTGGCCTATGAATATTTGTTAATATTCTATATGATAGAGTGGTCTATGACCCTTCCGTACCCTATCGGACACCCAGAGGAATCTTATGCAAACTTCAGTCGTAATTTGTGGCTATAAACGTTCTCCCTTCACTTTCGCCAATAAAGGCGCCCTGGCAAAAACACGGCCGGACGATATGGCTGCCACGGTCATTAAGGCCCTTCTGACGGAAACAGGTGTGAATACATCGCATATCGAAGATCTGCTGATGGGGTGCGCTTTTCCCGAAGCGGAACAGGGTTTCAATATTGCCAAAATTGTCGGCCAGATTATCGGGTTGCCGGCGAGTGTCGCTGGTGCAACCGTCAACCGTTTCTGCGGATCATCCATGACGACCATCCAGATGGCGGCCGGATATGCCCAGATGGGGGCGGGTGAGGTATTCATCTGCGCGGGTGTTGAATCGATGACACGCATTCCGATGGGTGGTTTTAACCCGATGCCCAACCCGGCGCTGGGGCAGTCTTATCCGCAGGCTTATATGGGCATGGGTGAGACGGCTGAAAACCTCGCGAAGAAATATGGCATCAGCCGCGCTGATCAGGAAAAATTCGCACTGGAATCTCAACAGAAAGCTGCTGCCGCTGCTGCGGCTGGCAAATTCAGCAATGAAATCGTAGCGGTGAATGGCGTATTGGAAGACGGATGTATTCGCCCCGATACGACACTCGAAACACTCGCGGGTTTGAAACTGGCCTTTGATGAAAAGGGCACGGTGACCGCCGGGACGGCATCGCCGCTGACCGATGGCGCGTCGGCTGTGCTGATTGCGACCGAAGATTATGCGAAGAAAAATAACCTGCCAATTCTTGCCCGGATTAGATCCGTGGCGGTAGCGGGATGCGCTGCTGAAATCATGGGGATTGGCCCTGTTCCAGCAACGCAGAAAGCCTTGCAGCGCGCGGGCCTCTCACTCAATGATATGGACATCATCGAACTGAATGAGGCTTTTGCGGCGCAGTCACTTTCGGTGCTCAAAGAACTCGGTGCCGATGTAAACAAAGTCAATCTGGATGGCGGCGCGATTGCGCTGGGTCACCCGTTGGGTGCCTCGGGCGCGCGTATCACCGGGAAACTGGCAACACTGCTGCAACGTGAAAATAAAAAATACGGTCTGGCCACGATGTGTATCGGCGGCGGTCAGGGTACGGCTATTATTCTTGAGAAGGTTTAGTTGTCATGGATGAAGCCCTTCGCCTGATTCAGGAACGCAATGCACGGGTTGAGGCTGATAAAGCCTGGGAAACATCCAAGACACGCCGCGCATCAATTGCCCTTGTGACATATCTGGTCGCAGGCCTTTATATGTCGGCTCTGAGTGCAAACCTGCCGTGGTTGAATGCGCTTATTCCCGTGGGTGGTTACCTTCTTTCCACCCTGTCATTGCCGAAAATAAAACAGGCGTGGCTGCAGAAACACAACCTTGCTGGAAAGGTGAACTAAATGGCCATCAATAAAGTTGCCGTGATTGGATCAGGAGTTATGGGATCGGGGATTGCCGCACAGGTGGCGAATGCCGGTATCCCTGTTGTACTGATGGATATTAAGCTGCCGGACAAAGACCTGGCGAAATCCGCCGTTGAAAAGATGCTGAAGACCGACCCGGCGCCGTTCATGCATCCGAAAAATGCCAATCTGATTACCACTGGCAATCTGGATGATAATCTCGACCTGCTGGCCGATGTCGACTGGATTATCGAAGTCGTGCTCGAAGATTTGAAAGTGAAGCATGCTACCTATGAAAAGCTGAACAAGGTGCGCAAGAAAGGTTCGATTATCTCGTCGAATACCTCGACCATTCCGCTGCATAATCTGGCCGAACCATTTGGCGATGACTTTGCCAAAGATTTTTTGATTACCCACTTCTTCAATCCGCCGCGCTATATGAAACTGCTGGAACTCGTGACCAGCCCGAAGACGCGCAAGGATATTGCCAAGGAAGTCGCCGATTTCTGTGACGTGAAACTGGGCAAGGGTGTTGTGGTTTGCCATGACACGCCGGGCTTTATCGCTAACCGTCTTGGCGTGTTCTGGATGCAGGCAGGCGTGAACGCCGCTGTCGCGCAGGGCGTATCCATCGAAGTTGCCGATGCGGTGATGTCGAAACCGGTTGGCATTCCGAAGACAGGTATTTTCGGTTTGATCGATCTGGTCGGTGTTGACCTGATGCCGAAACTTGCGGCATCGATGCTATCCACGCTGCCGGACAAGGATGAATACCGCGCGATTTATAAAGATTTCCCATTCGTGCATGCCATGATTGCCGCCGGTTATGCCGGGCGTAAGGGCAAAGGTGGGTTCTACCGCCTCGATGATAACCGCAAGAAACAGGCATTGAAAATCAACGCCGATGGTTTCGCGGAATCCGATTATAAACTGGCCGATAAAGTGTCGGGTCTGGCCTCGGTCGATGCCGGGAAGCAGGGATTACGCGCTGTGGTCACCGCTGATGATGCGGGTGGCCGTTACGCCTATGATGTATTGATGCAGACGCTCGCTTATGCGGCGTCACTGGTGCCGGAAATTGCGGACAGCGTCGCAGATGTCGATGAAGCAATGCGCCTCGGGTATAACTGGAAGCGCGGCCCGTTTGAAATGATCGATGAACTCGGTCCTGCCTGGTTCGCATCAGAATTGAAAAAAATGGGCAAGCCTGTCCCAAAACTGGTTGAACAGGTTGGTTCGGGTACCTTCTATAAAATCGAAAACGGCAAGCAGTTCTTCTTTGGCACAGACGCGCAGTATCATGAAATCGTCCGCGCCGAGGGCGTGCTGCTGCTGAAAGATATCAAGCTGAATTCCAAACCCGTGCATAAAACCGCGTCTGCGTCATTGTGGGATGTAGGTGATGGCGTGTTGTGCCTCGAATTCACCGCCAAGATGAACGCGCTGGATGACCAGGTATTCGCGGCCATCGAACAGGCGGTCAAAATTACCGGACCGGGCAAGCAGTTCAAGGCGCTGGTCGTCTATAACGAAGGCTCAGTCTTCTCGGCGGGGGCCAATCTTGGTCTTGCCTTGTTCGCGGCGAATGTGGCCTTGTGGCCTCAGATCGAAGAACTGGTTGCGGGCGGGCAGCGTGCCTATAAATCGCTTAAATTCGCGCCGTTCCCGGTTGTCGCCGCGCCAAGCGGCCTCGCTCTTGGTGGCGGCATGGAAATCCTTCTCCATTCTGACCATGTGCAGGCGGATGCCGAAACCTATTGCGGCCTCGTTGAGGTTGGCGTCGGTTTCGTGCCGGGTTGGGGCGGGTGTAAGGAAATGATACTCCGCTATATGGACGCTGAGAAGGCGGCCAGTGAAAGAGCAACCGGCGGCAAAAAACTTTGGTTTGCGCCAAGCAATACGCCGATGGGCGCGGTGCGTCAGGCGTTCGAGACAATCGGTACGGCCAAGGTCGCCAAATCGGCGGCGGATGCCAAAGATATCGGCTACTTCCGCAAGACGGATGGTGTGACGATGAACCGTAACCGCCTGTTATTTGACGCCAAGAAAAAAGCGTTGGAGATGGTTGAGGGATATCAGCCGCCCGTGGCGCGTGACGATATACGCCTGCCAGGGCCATCAGGCAAAATGGCGCTGGATCTCGCGGTTTCTGATCTGCGCAAATCAGGCAAGGCATCACCGTATGATGTTGATGTCTGCGCGGCGCTGGCGCGTGTGCTTTCCGGTGGCGATAAAGGTGACTGGACAACGCCGATGAAAGAAGACGATATCCTGAAACTGGAACGTGACGAGTTTATGAAACTGGCGCGCCGTCCCGAAACTCTGGCCCGGATCGAGCATATGCTGGATACCGGTAAACCATTGAGAAATTAGGGCAATTTTCTTATTAAGGAACTTAAATCTCTCCCAATAGTTGGTCTTATGTAAGGGCGAAAACTTCAATGTTTTTTGCCCTTACGTTTGTGTAGTCAACGGAAGGGTAGACATCATGAAAATCTGGTACATCTGGGAAGGCGATATCGAAGGCGACGTGCCGGGCACGTATGAAATACGCCGCTTACTTGATGTGGGTATTGCACACGGGCATGACGTGCAGGTTCTCTCGCCGGGTGATGTTAAAATTACCGTTGGCGGAAAAAATAATGAGGAAAATGTTTTTATCAATAACCGTGGACAGGAGCGTCCCGATGTCATTATGTCGCGTATGGGTGCGGCATCTACCTATCTGAGCATTTCGATCATCCGGCATATGCGCCGTAATGGGGTAACGGTGGTGAACGGGGCGCGGGCTATTGAACGCGCTAGCGATAAGATGTACACGATGCAGGTGCTGGCCGAAGCCGGAATTCCTATTCCGAAAACAGTCTTTGCTAAATGCCCGGTCGATAGTGAATTTATCAACCAGCAAATCGGGTACCCGGTTATCGTCAAAACCCTGAAGGGAACACAGGGTGGTGGCGTATTCCTGAGCGAAACACCCGATACGCTCCGTGACCTCAGCGAAATTCTGGTACATCAGGGCATCAACGATACCCCGGTTATTTTCCAGGAATTTATCGCCACCAGCCGTGGCCGCGATATCCGCGCGTTCTGCGTGGGCGGCAAGGTGCTGGCTTGTATGGAGCGCAAATCAACGGATGGCAGCTTTAAATCCAATATCACCCGGGGCGGCGTGGGCCAACCGGTCCAGGTGACGCCGGAACTTAGCAAGATTGCACTGGATACCTGCACGGCACTGGGTCTGGATGTAGCGGGGATCGATCTGCTGTATACGGATGACGGGTACCGCGTGTGCGAAGCGAACAGTGCGCCTGATTTTAAAGGTCTGGAGAAATTCTGCCAGGTTGACGTTCCGGCGGCGTTGTACGATTATATCGAGAGTCGTTACGCCAAGGAAAAAGGCCGTAAGGACAAAGAAAGTGCCTTACCGTCGTTCATCAAGAGATGGGCGAGCGGAATAACCAGTGGGATGAAACGTGCTGCTTAGACCTTACCGTGGAATTACCCCAAAAATCGACACATCGGCGTTTATCGCAGAAAATGCGACCTTAATCGGCGATGTAACTATCGGCCCCGGCACCGGCATCTGGTACGGGGCCGTTCTGCGTGGCGACGTCAACGACATTAAAATCGGGGCGCGGACAAATATTCAGGACGGCACGGTTATTCATACCTCGCTCGGCGTGCAGGGCACGTATATCGGTGACGATGTGACGGTGGGCCATATGGCCTTACTCCATGCCTGCAATATCGGTAACCGTGCCTTTGTCGGCATGGGCGCCATCGTGATGGATGAAGCCTTGGTTGAAGATGAAGCGATGGTGGCGGCTGGGTCACTGGTGTCACCGCGCAAGATTATTCCCAAGCATCAATTATGGGGTGGTCGCCCGGCGCGGTATATGCGCGATATGACGCCACAGGAAATTGAATACCTGCAAATCTCCGCCGACCGTTATGCCGCGCTAGCACAAGAATATAAAGCCGAGAAAGTCTAAGCGGCTTTCTTCTTCACATAGCGGCCCGGTGCGGGTTCAATCACTTTGTATTTGCTATTGCCCACAGCGCGTGCGGGGGTTTTTGCTCCCGATGTCGCTTTGACCCAGTCGGCCCAGTGTGTCCACCATGATCCCGGTTTCTGTTCGGCCTTGGCCAGCCATTCGTCCGGGTATTCGCGGTCATCAATATCCGGGTTCACCCAGTAATGGTATTTATTCGCGGTGGGCGGATTGATAACCCCGGCGACATGACCGGAGGCCGACAGGACAAATGTCTTTTTCCCACCGAGCAGGAGCATCCCGTCATAGGTTGATTTCCACGGGGCGATGTGATCTTCCTTGGTGGAAATGAAATAGGATGGCACTTTGATATCACGTACATCCAGCCCGGTATCGCCGAACTTGATGCCATCAGGACGGCAGAGCAGATTGTCGCGGTACATATTGCGCAAATAGAAACTGTGCATCGCCGCTGGCATATTGGTAGAGTCGTCGTTCCAGTAAAGCAAATCGAATGGAAACGGTTCTTTGCCCAGCATGTAATTATTGACGACGAAGGACCAGATAAGGTCGTTGGCGCGTAATAAACTGAACGTCTGACGCAGATCGGCTCCTTCCAGTACCCCGGCCTTTTCCATCTTTTCATCGATGAGCTTTAGATGTGTATCGTCGGTAAACAGAGAAAGGTCGCCTGAGTGACTGAAATCAATCAGCGTGGTCAGGAATGTCGCCGATGCTATTTTCTTGTCCATTTTCTTCGCGGCCATATAGGCCAGTGTCGTGGCCAGTAGCGTGCCACCAATACAGTAACCGACGACATTGGCATGTTTCTCGCCAGTAATTTTCGTGACGACATCAAGCGCGGTCAGCAGGCCTTCGGTCATGTAGCTTTCAAATGTCTTGCGGGCCAGCTTTTTGTCGGGGTTCACCCAGGACATGACGAATACCGTATGTCCCTGATCGACGGCCCATTTGATAAATGAATTTTCGGGACGTAAGTCGAGAATATAGTATTTATTAATCCAGGGTGGCACAATCAGCAACGGCGTTTTATAAACATTCTTGGTGCTTGGTTCGTATTGTATCAACTGCATCAGGTCATTTTCAAATATGACGCCGCCGGAAGTTGTCGCCAGATTCTTACCTATCTCAAATGACTCATAGCTGGTCTTGCTGATCTCCAGCTCGCCTTCGCCGCGCTCCAGATCTTCCACCAGGTTTTCCAGCCCGCGCAACAGGTTCTGGCCATTGGTGTTCAATGTCTCACGCAATACTTCCGGGTTGGTCATAGCAAAATTCGACGGGGCGAGCGCGTCGACAAACTGGCGGGTGTAAAAATCCAGCCGGTCGCGCTCTTTCTGGTCCAGTCCATCGGCATTACGCACGGCCTTCTGTAACCAGTCAGATGTGAGAAGGTAAGATTGGCGGATAAAATCAAAGGCAAAACTATCCCGCCATAACGGGTCACGAAAACGGCGGTCGGATTTTTCGGCTGGCGCAACCGCATGACTTTCTTCGCCGAGAAATTTGCGTGTGGTTTCCTGCCATAGCAAGGCCATATTCTGCATATATTCAAGATTGATATCCATCAGTTTCTGAGGATTACGAAGCGCAGATTGCCAGTAATCGGCAATTAGTTGCTGAAACTGGGCAGGGTTGAAACTATGCATATTGGTTTCCTGACCATCGTGTCTGTGCATATAACGCGACAGAACAGGACGCATACGTTCCAGAATGGCTGACATTTGCTGTGAGAAAGCAAATGGATCAAAATTTTCGAGGGCAGGAGATGTGGTCTGTTTTTCTGTTCGGGCCATGGGGGATTCTTTACAAGCTGTTTTCCCTTGTTTTCTGCCCCAGTTTGCCGGGAAAATCAACTTTAATGCCTTGCGTTGCCGCAGCCTTTGATTCACGATTGAGAATCAAGTGGTTGAGGTGTCTTATGTCATATTGTGTCCGTCTGTCATTTTTGTTGCTGGTCACCTGCGCGGGGACAGCCTGCGCGCCGACAAAGCCCATTCAAACTTCGTATTCTGAACCAACGCCACTGCCGGAACCCTATATGACAGATGATGGGAATATCAGTCTTCTTCAACTGGGTCGGAGCATCTCTCATAACAGCGTGGATATTTATGATCCCTGGGTGACGGCGTTCCGCGTATTGCCACCCGGCCATGCCGTGATGCCAAAGCCGGATACGATACCGCTGAGCCGGGGCGTGGTGGTGCGCGATAAATCGGTCCGTGTGTATTCGCTGGTGACACGGTCGCCCGCACCCGAGATGCCGTTGCTGGACCCTATGCCGTTGATTGATCCTGTTCCACTGAAAGACTGATCGTCATGGCCATGAAAAAAATCCGCATCGGTCTGGCTGGTTTAGGGACGGTGGGTGCCGGCGTTGCCCGTATCCTGCGTGATCAGCGTGAATCCCTGTTTCAAAAGACAGGCGTGTACCTGGATATCATGGCCGTTTCTGCGCGGTCCAAAGGTAAGAAACGTGATGTCGATATTGGTGACTGCGTATGGGTGGATAACCCGCATGATCTGGCCACGCATCCCAATGTGGATGTGGTAGTCGAGGTGATGGGCGGTGACGGTGACCCCGCACTGGGGTTGGTCCGTGCCGCGCTTGAACATAAAAAGCCGGTTGTCACGGCGAATAAAGCGTTACTCGCACACCATGGACTGGAACTGGCCCAACTCGCTGAAAAGAATAACGTCCCGTTACTTTATGAAGCCGCAGTGGCAGGCGGTATCCCGATTATCAAGATGCTGCGCGAAGGTCTGGCGGCGAATAACGTACAGGGCCTCTATGGTATCCTGAACGGGACCTGCAATTATATACTCACCACGATGGAAAACACCGGACAGGGGTTTGCCGATGTCCTGCGTGATGCCCAGAAACTGGGCTATGCCGAAGCCGATCCGACGCTTGATGTGGGAGGAGGGGATAGCGGGCATAAACTCGTTTTGCTCACTGCGCTGGCATTTGGTTGCCGCCCGGATATCGCGAATTTGCCAGTCGCAGGCATCGAAAGCATTATCGCCGATGATATTGCGATTGCGCGCGAATTTGATTACCGCATTAAATTAGTGGGGCAGGCCTGCCGTCTTGATGACGGGCAGGTGCTGCAGATGGTATCACCATCCCTCGTGCCGAAATCATCCCCGCTCGCCCATGTTGGTGGCGTACTCAACGGTATCCAGACAACCAGTAATTATGCCGGACCGAGTTTTATCGCCGGGCGTGGTGCGGGCGCAGATCCAACCGCATCCGCGGTTGTTGCCGATCTGGTTGATGTCGCGCGTAATGGGAATATGATTCCGGTTTTTGGTCAACAAGCCGATAAATTATCTTCAAATCCGGTCGCCGGCTTTAATGACTGGAAGGGTGAATTTTATCTGCGGGTTGTGGTGCGCGACCAGCCGGGCGTTATTGCCGATATTGCGCCGATACTGCGGGACTATAACATTTCCATCGAAAGCCTGATTCAGCGGGGACGCTCGCCAGACCAGCCGGTCAGTGTTGTGATATTTACCCATGAAACGGCTGGCTGGGCGGTACGGGAAGCTGCGGCTAAAATCGGCGTATTGCCTGCGGTTGTGGCTGAGCCACTCATAATGCCCTTGTTGGCAATTTAAAAATTGCGGGAATCGTCCAAATTGCCTAATCTGCGGGCATGATCACCAATGTTTTGAAAGTTGACCGTTCCGTGATGGATGCCCGCTGGGTGTTCGCCGATGTCAATAATGACTCGGTTATGCGGATGATGACTGATTTTGCCGTACCGGAAATCGTGGCGCGGTTGCTGGTTGCCCGCAAGGTCGAGCCGGACAAGGTGGATTCATTTTTATTTCCGCGCCTCGCGCGTGATTTTCCGGACCCTATGACGCTGGCCGATATGCACGCGTTTGCCAACTGGCTGGCGGATGCCATTATGGCCGGTAAAAAAATTGCCGCGTTTTGCGACTTCGATGTGGACGGGTCGACATCGGCGGCCGTGCTGAAAAAATTCTTCGCTCATCTGGGTATTGATATTCCGCTTTATATCCCCGACCGGATGACCGAAGGCTACGGCCCGAATGGCAAGGCGCTTGATACATTGAAGGCACAGGGAGTCGATATCGTGCTGATGGCCGACTGCGGCACAACGGCATTTGACGTCATCGAGCATGGCCGCAATATCGGTCTCGATATCTGCATCTTCGATCACCATGAACAGGCCGAAGGCCTGCCGGTTGCCAACTGGATTATCAATCCGAAGCGCCGCGATGACGTGAGCGGCCTGGGTATGCTGGCCGCCGTCGGTGTCACGTTTCTGGCCTGTGTGGCGGTGAACAAGATATTGCGTGAACGCGGGTATTTTACCGCACGGAATATGGTCGAGGCTCCGCTTAAGGACTGGCTGGACCTCGTGGCGCTGGGTACCGTCTGCGACATGGTGCCACTGACGGGACCGAACCGCCTGCTGGTGCGTGCGGGGTTCCAGCAGATGGCCCAGCACCGGAATGTCGGATTAAAGGCTTTGTGCGAGGTTGGCGGTCTGAAGAAACCACCGACGCCCATGGATGCCGGGTTTGTGTTGGGGCCGCGCATCAATGCCGGGTCGCGTGTGCATCAGGCTGATCTGGGCGCGAAACTCCTGTCGTGCAGTGATCCGGAAGAAGCTAAAAATCTGGCGTGGTTGCTGAATGACTGCAACGCCAAACGTAAAAATATTCAGGCTGACATGATGCGCGAAGCCGTGCAGATGATCGAAGATAACGGTTTGCATGAACGTCCGCTGATTATGGTGGCCGATGAATCCTGGCATGTGGGCTTGAATGGTCTTGTCGCCGGACAGATCAAGGAACGCTACGGCAAGCCCGCCTGTTGTATCGCGTTTGCGCCGGGTATGTCGGGGCAGTTGGAAGGCCGCGGTTCTGGCCGTTCCGTACCGGGATTTAATATGGCGGCGCTGTTTATGGCGGCGAAGGAAGCAGGACTGGTGCTGAAGGGTGGTGGGCATGCGATGGCGGCCGGATTTACCGTCCTGCCGGATCAGGTGGCCGCGCTTGATGAATTTTTTATCCATGAAGCGCAACGCATTACCGGTAACGCTGAATTTGTAAGTGAAGAACTGGTGGACGGTGTCACGACGCTCAACGGCATCAGGCCGGATTTTGTGAAGTTGCTGCAGGATAATGTCGGGCCGTTTGGACAGGAAAACCCGGAACCGCGTTTTGCCCTGTCACATATACGTATCGTCATGGCCGATATCGTCGGCGACAGCCATGTACGGGTGACATTGACCGATTCTGTCAGTGGCGGGCGCATGAAAGCGGTGGCCTTTCGCTCGGTCGGCACCCCGCTGGGTGATTTGCTGCTTTCCTCTGCCAAGGGCGGGCTGGTGCAT
The DNA here is from genome assembly GCA_946481105.1 of uncultured Alphaproteobacteria bacterium. The sequence continues at coordinate 2,052 of CAMLMM010000032.1, read as the reverse complement.
TTACTGGGGCAGTTTAAAATCAATCACTGGAATGGCGTCGATAATATTGAATTCCATATCGATGACGCCAGTGCTTCAATTTAGTATCATACTGTAATAATAGATAAAATTTGAAATGAAACGCTGCGTTTTTGCTGCACTGCGTATAGAAGTTTATAACCATTAATCATACAATTTTATATTATTTACTCACATCTTACATCTGGGGGACAGATTATGGAATCTACTGCCGTCGTAACCCGTAAGGAAGAGAGAAAAGTCATTTTCGCCTCATCCTTGGGTACTGTATTCGAATGGTATGACTTTTATCTTTATGCGACATTGGCGCCATTCTTCGCGGCCCTGTTCTTCCCGAAGGGAAATGACACGGCGGCCCTGCTGTCCGCTTTTGCGACCTATGCGGCCGGTTTTATCGTCCGTCCGTTCGGGGCGCTGGTGTTTGGGCGTCTTGGCGACATGCTGGGGCGGAAATACACTTTCCTCGTCACTATTCTTGTGATGGGTATTGCGACCGCTGCGGTTGGTTTCCTCCCGACATTCGAAACAATCGGCTGGGCCGCTCCGGTTATTCTGGTGACATTGCGTTTGCTGCAGGGCCTGGCGCTCGGTGGTGAATATGGTGGTGCCGCGACCTATGTGGCCGAGCATGCGCCGGAAGGCAAACGTGGTTATTCCACCAGCTGGATTCAGACAACCGCGACTATCGGTTTCTTTATGTCACTGGTGGTTATCGGTTTCTGCCGCGTATACATGGATGAGGCCGCCTTCAAAGAATGGGGCTGGCGCATTCCGTTCATGGTATCGATCATCCTTCTGCTCTTCTCGCTGTATATCCGCATGAAGCTGAACGAATCGCCGGCTTTCCAACGGATCAAGTCTGAAGGCAAGGCATCGAAGTCACCGCTGCGTGACAGCTTCCTGAAATACCCGAATAACAAATATGTTCTGCTGGCTCTTCTGGGTGCCACTGCAGGTCAGGGTGTTATCTGGTATACGGGGCAGTTCTATGCACTGTTCTTCCTGACGATCAGCATGAAAGTGGATTATCTGACCGCCTATATACTGATTGGTACGGCGCTGCTGCTGGGGACACCGTTCTTTATCGTGTTTGGCGCGCTGTCGGATAAGTTTGGTCGCCTGCGGATTATCCTGCTTGGATGTCTGCTCGGTGCGCTGACTTATATTCCGCTCTTTGGCATGCTCGCTGAAAACGTGAACCCGGCGCTGGGCGAGTACCAGAAGAAGACCGAAATATCGGTGGCCGGAACGGATTGTGGTTTCCACATTTTCGTTCTGCCGGGCACGAAGTTCAGCAAGTGCGACAAGGTGCAGGATCTCCTGACCAAGTCGGGTCTGAACTTCAAAGTCCTGCCGCCTGTTGAAGGGAAGCTGGTTGAAACGAAAATCGGCGATACTGTCATTGATGAGATCGATGCAGCCGCTGAATTCAAGCCAGACGCCTATAAGGCTGCCCTGAAAGAAACCGGGTATCCTGAAAAGGCCGATAAGGAACAGATCAACTATCCGATGACGATTGCCATCCTGTTCATCATGATCATCTATGTGACCATGGTGTATGGCCCAATCGCCGCGTATCTGGTTGAAATGTTCCCGACCAACATCCGTTACACCTCCATGTCGCTCCCGTACCATATCGGCAATGGCTGGTTCGGTGGGATGCTGCCGCTGGTGGCAACTGCGATGGTGGCTGCGTCCGGTAATATTTACCAGGGCCTGTGGTATCCGATCGTGGTCGCCCTTATGACGGTGGTTATTGGGGGACTCTTCCTCAAGGAAACCGTCGGTGGCGGACTATTCCATAAGGATTCTCACGACGAATAGGCTATAAAAACTAAGGATTTCTGCGGGGCCCGGGATTATTTTCCGGGCCCTGTTGTTTTTTAAAAAAAGCACTTGAAATGAATCCGGGAATAAATGTATAAGAACGCCTGTCTAACAGGCCATTTCTACAGGAAGTCCCCTTCGTCTAGAGGCCCAGGACACCTCCCTTTCACGGAGGCGACACGGGTTCGAATCCCGTAGGGGACGCCA
>CAMLMM010000031.1 GCA_946481105.1 uncultured Alphaproteobacteria bacterium | reverse complement strand
GGTTTGGCCGCGTTTTATCCGCCCGTCCCGCACGGCAGCATCAAGAGCTAGAGGAATGGACGCCGCCGAGGTATTTCCGTGCCGGTCGACGGTTACGACAACCTTATCCATGCTCATTTTAAGTTTTTCGGCGGTTCCGGCGATAATACGCAAATTCGCTTGGTGCGGTACCAGCCAGTCGATCTGGTCCGGTGTGATGCCATTTTTGGTCAGGACTTCATCGACGATGCTCGCCATCAGCGACACAGCGTTTTTGAAAACTTCCTTGCCGTGCATAATGATATGACCGCTGGTCCCCGTCGTCGACACGCCGCCATCGGTATAAAGCAAGTCATTCAGTTTGCCATCTGCATATAAATGCGTGGAGAGAATACCGTTCTCACCGTCTTGCCCTTCCAGAATAACCGCCCCTGCCCCGTCACCAAACAGCACACACGTGGCCCGGTCGTTCCAGTCGAGAAGCGAGGTCATCTTTTCCGCGCCGATAACGATAACACGGCGCATCACGCCGGAACGTATCATGGAGTCGGCAACGGACAAGGCATACACAAAGCCTGAGCATACGGCCTGCACATCAAAGGCTGGTCCCTGTTTTAACCCGAGGGCCGCCTGTACCTTGACGGCAACGGATGGAAAGGACTGATCGGGCGTTGTCGTCGCGACAATCACACCGTCGATATCAGCGGCGGTGAGGCCGGACGCTTCAAGCGCGCGTTGCGCGGCTTTAGCCGCCATATCAGATGTCGCCTGCCCCTCGGCCGCCACATGGCGCGCCTTGATACCGGTACGCTGGACAATCCACTCATCGCTTGTATCGACGAGTTTTTCCATTTCAGTATTGGTGAGAATACGATCGGGTAAATAGGAACCCGTGCTACGGATAACGGAACGCAAGGGCATCAGGAAACCTTTTCAACCAGGTGCAGTTTCTGTTCCTGCGACATGACTTCGGCAATTTCGGCCGCAACGCGGACATTAAAATTCTTGGCGGCAATTTCAGCGGCATGAAGAATGGCGTTTGAAAACCCGAACGCGTCCATACCGCCATGACTTTTGACACACACACCATCCAGTCCGAGGAACATCCCGCCGTTATAACGGCGGGGGTCCATCTCACTCTTCAGGCGTTTCAGCGCGCCATAGGCCAGCATCGCGCCCAGCATCGCAATCGGCGATGATTTGAGCGAACGTTTCAGCATGGTGGAAATCAGGTCACTTACGCCTTCGGCGGTTTTCAGCGCGACATTCCCGGTAAATCCGTCAGTCACCACGACATCCACTTCGCCCATCGGGATATCATTCCCTTCGACGAAGCCTTTATAAACGCCGGGAAATTTCACCTGCTGCAGAATCGTGGCAGCTTCTTTCAGCTCGTCATGGCCCTTCATGTCCTCGGACCCGATATTCAAAAGCCCGACCATAGGCTGATCATGACCGCGCACGACGCGCGCATAGACCGACCCGAGAATGGCAAACTGCACCAGCATCTGGCTGTCGCATTCCAGATTGGCACCCAGATCAAGCACGACGACTTCGCGTTTGACCGTCGGCAACAATGACGCAATTGCCGGACGTTCAATCCCCGGCAAGCATTTCAAAACCATCTTGGCCATCGCCATCAGCGCCCCGGTATTACCACCGGATACAACGCAGTCGGCTTTCTTTTCTTTCACCGCATCAATCGCCAGACGCATGCTGGAATCACGACCAGTCCGCAAAGCCACGCCCGGCTTATCATGCGGCGATACCGCTTTATCCGTATGATAGGTAATTGAAGCAGCCGCCACTTTCGGATGCTGCGCCAAAAGCGGATTGATACGGGACTCATCCCCGTATATCAGAAATTTGAGATTTGGATTTTCTTTAAGGGCAAGCGCGGCGCCGGGAATAACCGTGTCGGGGCCGAAGTCGCCGCCCATAGCGTCCAATGCAATCGTCAGCGAACCTGACATGAATATTCCCTGATGTTGATATATTAACGTGAACTAGAATTTAGTCCCGAAACGCAAAATAAAACAGGCCCCAAAAGGGCTGGGGCCTGGTATTCAACAGAAATTACTGTTGAACTTCTACAACCTGACGGCCACGGTACATGCCGGTTTTCAGGTCAACATGGTGACGGCGAACTGGTTCACCGGTTGTCTTGTCTTCCACCCAGTTAAAGGTCTCCAGCGCATGGTGCGAACGGCGCATGTTGCGAACGGATTTCGATGTTTTCTTCTTTGGTACTGCCATAATAGAGAATCCTGTTAAGTGTTAAGGACGGCTTTTTAGCGAAATCATCGGACGGATGCAAGGAAAATCGCCGCAAAAGCATTAATTGCCATAATATAAATACAATTAGCCTGCTCCACCCTGCTTTATAGCAAAAATTTCAAAAAACACCGCAGCGGCAAAATATTGACATAAATTACATGGTGTTTTATGACATTCCAAACATCAAACAGGGAACATAAAAGGACTGCGCCATGAAAAACTCAACCAACAATAAGAACGATAAGATAGCCTGGCACAAACTGCTCGGCCCCCTGCATAAAGCCTATTGCGGATTCCGCACTGCCTATCAGAATTGGAGCCACCCATCAGCAGAGGGCAGGCTCTATTCATTGCAATGTCTTTTTGAGGATCTCGACCTTCATGAACAGGACGAAACACTCGCACGTAAAAAATGTGATATCCAGTCTGCCTTCCTGGAACTTGCTCAAACGGATCCTAAACAGGCTTTGGATGCTATCATCGGCATCGCCGAACAACTTTATAACCTGGATAGCAAAGGGCAGTTCTGGGTGGCCCATATCGCCGATGTAAATGAAACTCTCGGAAAATTATCGCCCGAAGAGGATATCACTATTTTTCACACTATTTACCATCATCTGCCCGCGACACAACGCAGGGATTTTCTGATCATCCATGCCGAAAAAATTGGACCTCATTTGGGTAAAATGGACAAAAAGACAGGATCGGGTTTTCATCTGGACGATATCCGGAATGTGCTGACCACGCGGCAACTTTGCGATATGGTAACGGCATACGCTCCACACCTTGAGCGCCACCTGTCCGAGTGCCCACCGGACAGCATCGTAGCTGTTGATTTTATAAGTTCATCTATAGACTCTTTTAAAGCGCAAAAACTTCCAGTCCCCACGTTTCTGGAGGATGCGCGCAAAGCTGCGATGAACCACCTGCTGCCGGCAGCATTTAAGGCCGCGTCATTGCCTGGTGATGAGCGATTCAACCCCCTGGCTATTACACTGACGAACATACTGAAACTTGGCGTTACGCCAAATGATGATATCTATGTGGCGCGCGCGCCGCACATAGCGCTCATGCATTTCAATCAATCAGGTAACCCGCTGTTTGTTTTATGCTACGTGCCAGACGGCGGGCAATGTATTTCACCCCTGTTCGCGGCGGCGCGTAGCGACAAAATCACATCGGCTCTCGAAACATCAGTTGACCCAGGCGTGTCATTGACAGATTTTATGCGGATGTCGATGGATATCAGTCTGCAAATTCACGCGAGCCAGTACCCGCATCTGGTAAGCCAGCAGCCGGTTTGATTAATCCTTAGGCCGCCAGTTTTTCAGCGCGGCAAACGGGTTCGGACGCAAATTTCCGGCGGCGGCCTTTTTCGGATCGGCTTCTGCCACTGGCGCATCCCCTGCCGAAGGATGGCGGGGATACGGATTAATCGCCAGCGAAAGATACTGGATTACCAAATCGCCAAGGTCAACCTGACCATCGACCAACGGTTCCGGGTCGTCTTTTTCTTCCAGCATCTGGACTTCTTCGCTTTCGCTTTTCAGTTGGGCTTCATGACGCGCACGGGAAAAAGATGCGACTTTATCGTTATTGGCAAACCAGGCTTCAAAATTATCCTCGACATGCGATTCAATCGGTTGGCCCGATACAACGCAGCTTTGTGTAACATCGGCGCGTAACGCCCCCTGCACGTAAAGTATATGGCCGCCATTCTGAAGATTTAATTCCAGGTCGGCTTCAAGTTTTTGGACCCCCAGCAATTCCAGGCGCTCGGCTATGGCCGCACATTGTTCTGCTGTGGCCACCATCTTCACATGGCGCCCCATATCGGGAATAGAATCTACATTAACGGGATACGGCCATTCGGCATTAGGCGATTTTTTTTGCATGATTTTGCGTGCTCATAAAATTAGCGGCATCGGGGAATTTTAACTGCCCCTCGATTAATTCAGATATATTCCGCTGACGTATATCATAGATGCAGGCGTCAACGTAAGCTGCCAAAGCTTCAATATCAGCCTGCGATATTGATTCAACCGTGCCGTATACATTTCGCTTCAATGCATGGACAAGGCAACCTCGGCCTGATTTAGCCGATTCACCATAGGCAAACGCGCGCCCTTTGAATGCTGTCATCATGCGCTTCATATGACGCGGCACACTCAGGTCGCCGATACCCATTTCCCGCACGGACCAGTCGATATTGCGGAACATGGAATCAAAAAAAGCCTGCGCCAGTTTTTGCCCCCGTTTTCCCGTGTCTGCCTGACACAGCCGGTCGACCAGCAACCCGCCATGCAGGGCGATCATTTCAAAACGCCCATCCACCGTATCCGGCACACCAAAATATTCATAAAAAACAGGATTGCGGGATTGCGCCAGAACAATGTCGTACAACTTATTGGCAGCCTTGGCATTCTGACGTCCGGTTCTAGTCAAAAAACGTAACACGTAACCCTCCTGCCCATCGGGCGCAGCTTATAAATTTATTATGGGATACTGAAAGATAGCAAAACTTGGCCCGACAGGAAAGAAAATTAGTAAATTGACGTTACCGCCATTTCCCAGTACCTATAAAGACATGAAAAACAGACATTTACTCCTCCCTTCCCTGGCCTGCCTCGCTCTTTTGGCCCCTGCCTGTACCCCAGTCACCGCCGTCCGCGGCAATCTGCTGGAAGACTATCAAATGAAGGAAATTTTGCCGGGCGTTGATGCCCGTGAGGATGTTATTCGCAAGGTCGGATCGCCGACCACCGTCGCACCATTCGACGAAAACACCTGGTATTACATGGGCCAGAAAACCGAGAAAAAAGGCATTATGGACCCCAAAGTCACGCAGGAACGCATTGTGATGGTGGTGTTCGGCGCAGATGGCAAAGTAGACAAAGTTCAGGAACGCAAAGACGGGCGCGAAGATATCCCGCTGGTTCAGCGTACAACCCCGGCTTCCGGCACGGACTTCACCTTCCTGCAACAGATGATGGGCAACCTGGGTAAATTCAACAAGAAAGATACATCCAGCGCCGCCGACACCGCCACCGGCGGCAAGCGCGATTAATTACAACCGCCTTAGTGTCACCATGAATTGCTCGGCAGAGTCGTTAAGCTGACGTATGCCTTCCGACATGGTTGTCGACATGGATACCGCGTCCTGCCCCAGGCGGCCGGATACAATCATATCTTCGCTGATGGACTGGATATTACGGCTTACCAGAGTGGTGAAGTCGGCGGCCTGCCCCACATTATGCGTGATGGCGCTGGCCCCGCGCTCCTGCTCGCCGACAGAATTATTAATCTCTCCGGCATTCATTTCGATTCCACGTATATGCCCGGCCAGTTCATTCATATTGTTCATGGCATTCCGGGATATCTGTGAGATACGCTCGACCTGCTCGCGAATACTTTCGGTAGACTGCGTGGTTTCGACGGCAAGCTTTTTCACTTCATCAGCAACGACCGAGAATCCCTTACCCGCCTCGCCCGCACGCGCCGCTTCAATCGTCGCATTCAAAGCCAAAAGGCTGGTTTGTTCCGCCAGAGAATTAATCAGGTGAACGACTGTCCCGATCTGCTCGGCGGACGCATTCAGGTCACCGATAATTTTTTCCATCTGTTCCGTGCGCTCGACGGCTTCATTCACGCGGCTCATGGAAGCTTGGGTAATACCACCGACTTCCCGAATGGAATGCCCCAGCTCATCAACAGCCGTTGACACCTTCTGGACATTCTCACTCATCGTGGATGACTGTGTCTGCATTTCTTCTCCGCGGGCGCCTGCTGCCTCGGCGGATTCAGCCATCATTGCAATGATTTCACTGACACGGTCATTATTTCCCTGCACTTTTTCAATGGCGCCTTTGGTTACTTCAAAACCCTGCGACAGTTCCATGACCGTGCTGCGCAACACCCGCATGATATAGGTAAGAAAAACAACCGCCGTACCAAAACCAACAATAAGAATCCCAATGGAAACCATCTTGAATTTGTTTGTAGAGGACTCGGCATCGCTCATAACCTGATCGCTGGTTTGTTGTACCGCCGCGACGTATTGCTGAATAATCTGCTCTGTCTCCAGCGAACTTGCATCCAGGTCTTTGATCAGTTGATTCAACTGATTGGTCAGCTCAACACTTTCATTAAATATCGTTTGATAATTTTTATCTGACAGCAGTTTACCCACCTGCTCAGCCATGGCCTTATCTGTAATATAAGCCTTAAGATTTTGCCCCGCCTCAAAATACGTGGTCATGCCTTTGGTGAACATGGCTTTGTACTTTTCAGGGTCTGCACCAGCGAAAAATAACTGGCTTGAAATCCGGGCATTCAGAAAATTGGCACGCATATTAGCCGCAGCAACCGAGGCATCGACATTACCAGACAAATAGGTTTCGTCGCTTATTTTTCCCAGTTTCTTTTCTATATCATCGCCGAGCGGTATAAGTCTTTCAAACCGATTGGCGCGTACCTGCGTATTCTTTTCTTTAATCGCCGCCAGCAGATCTTCAAACTTCTTTTTCTTGGCAATCACCTGCTCTAATATGGCTTTCTCTTTGCTGCTGGTGTCATTATCCCCCTCGCCCTGCGTCAACTGCTTGCCAATCTCTTCCAGCTTGGCAAAAGCCTGATCAACTTTCTGCGCGTCGCCAGTTGCGATATAAGATCCAACCAAAGCTTCCACCTCTATATAATCTGAAGACAGGCTCTGCGCCGACTGACGAACAGCGGCCAGGTCCGATACTTCAGAAAGAGAACGCTTCATTTGCCCCAGCGAAACAAAACCACCCCCGGCAACAAGCAACACCAGAACAAGCATGAAGGCAAAGGCAATGGCAATCTTCGTGCGCAACCGCATATTCATAATATTCCTGACTTTTTTGTTATAGAGGTATATTTATTTTCACTGATAAGTATGCGATAGTTCCTGCACATTTTTCAATAGCATTTCCGAAGGGGGAACATATGAAAAGACCTTTCCATTTCCATAGCTTAGCAATCTTTGCTGCCACTTTACTTTTAGGTTTTACATCCGTATCAGCCCACGCTGAAAATGGCGTAACCGATACCGAAATTCTTCTGGGTGTTTCCAACTCCCAGTCCGGCCCGACCGAAGCTCTCGGCAAGGGCGTTACCGCCGGTCTTAAAGTCTACTTCGATAAACTCAATGCTGCCGGCGGCGTTAATGGCCGTACGGTTAAGCTCAACGTACTGGACGACAAATACGAACCAGCCGATGCTATTGCCAATACCACCAAACTGATTACCGAAGACAAAGTTCTCGCCCTGATTGGTTACGTGGGTACGCCAACCGCCAAGGCTGTTGTGCCGATCGTGGCCCGTGAGAAAGTTCCTTTCTTTGCCCCGTTCACCGGTGCTGGCTTCCTGCGCACTCCTGTCCTTCCCTATGTTTTCAACGTACGCGCCAGCTATAACGATGAAATGGAAGCTATTGTCACCCAATTGGCTGACAAAAAAGGCATGAAGAAAATCGCGCTGTTCATGCAGAATGACAGCTACGGTCAGGCGGGCGAAGCCGGTCTGAAAGCCGCGCTGGAAAAACGCCAGATGACGGTGGCCGAAACAGGAACCTATGAACGCAACACGGTTGACGTTGCCGAAGCTCTGACCAAACTGAAAGCCGCAAATCCTGACGCCGTCGTTATGGTTGGCGCTTACAAGGCTTGTGCTGCATTCATGAAAGCTGCGGCAAAAGATGGCTTCAAGCCAACTTTTGTTAACATCTCCTTCGTCGGGACATCTGCCCTGATTAAAGAAGCAGGCGCTGAAGGTGAAGGCAGCTTTGTATCTCAGGTTATGCCGAACCCATTCAGCTCTGATCTGCAAATCGTGAAAGATTATCAGGCCGATATGAAAGCCGCTGGCCAGGAAGCTGCTATCGATTACACCTCGCTGGAAGGTTACGTTCAGGCGGCCCTCTTTGCCAAGGCGCTGGAAAAAGCTGGAAAAGACCTGACCCGCGACAGCCTGCTGACCGCGCTGAACAGCCTGGATGAAGATATCGGTGGTCTGAAACTGAAATTGGCTGCTGACGACCATCAGGCATCTGATACGGTCTACCTGACCAAGGTTGCCAACGGCAAACCGGAAACAGTCGAAGGCTTCTAAACCTGTCGCATTAAAATTTAAAAGCCCCCAACCGGGGGCTTTTTCTTTATTAGAAGGTGACCGACTTGCCGCAGCCACAACGCCCGGCTTCATTCGGATTACTGATATCCAGGCGGCGGTTGCCCAGATCATCCTCAATATAATCAATTGTTGTGCCAAACAGGCGAAGCATATCCATTGCAGGGACGTAAAGCGTTACATCCGGCCCCAGCTCCATATAGTCATCACTCAAATCTATTTTATCAGCATTAACCGGCAACAGGTCATATTCACTGCCACCGCACCCCTTGCCGCCACGAATGGACAAACGCAACCCGGCATGTCCCTTGGCCATTTTCATTAAATGGGCACGAGCCCCATCCGTCACCTTGATTTCGACATCACCTAATCTCATACGCTCACCTCATGTAAACATGTTCAGTTGCAATTTGGCGGTTTCAGCCATGTAGGACGGATCCCAGGTCGGTTCCCATACAATCTCAACATCGACATTGCCAACGCCGCTCAGCGGGAAAATAGCCCCCTGCACCATGCCCGGCATTTCCTGCGCAACCGGGCAGCCCGGCGAAGTCAATGTCATTTTGACGGCGACATCGCTCGTGTTATCGGGCTGGTCCACAATCTCGATATTATAGATCAGCCCCAGTTCATAAATATTCACCGGGATTTCCGGGTCATACACTTCACGTATGCCCTTAATAATGGCAGGCCAGAGCGGATGATCCTTCGTCCCGGAAATATGCGGCGGCTCCGCCATTTCGTCGTAATCATCGCCGAAAGCGTTCCGTACCATCTGTTCGTCGGCCATATGTTCCATTTACTCTATCCTAACATCCGGATGGCTTTGTTCAGCCCTTCCCCTAATTGATCAATATCGGCGCGGTCACTGTATAAAGCAAGTGACGCCCGCACGGTTCCTGCAACTCCCAAACGCTGCATGAGCGGCTGGCAGCAATGATGCCCTGTCCTGACCGCCACACCCATCTGGTCGAGTATCATCGCGATATCAGCGGGCGGGCAATTTGCCAATGTAAAACTGACGATTCCCGCCTTATCCGGCGTCGTCCCGTAAATCTTCACGCCGGGAATTTTCGCCAGCACATCATTCAGATAGGCCAGCAAGTCCCGTTCCCAGGCCTCAATCTTATCCATGCCGATACTGGTCACGTAATCAATGGCAGCCCCCAAGCCGATGACCTCGGCAATAGCAGGCGTTCCCGCTTCAAACCGCGCTGGCGGCAACGCGAAAGTCGTGCCTTCCAGCGTGACCTGATCGATCATATCGCCGCCCCCCTGCCATGGCGGCATATCGGCCAGAATATCGGCAGGCGCATACAGAACGCCGACCCCGGTCGGCCCATAGAATTTATGCCCGGTCCAGACATAGAAATCCGGTACCAGATCACCCACATTGACACCGCCATGGACGATGCCCTGCGATCCATCAATCAGGATTTTAATTTTAGAATTATACGCACGGATTTTCTGCATAATCCCGGCAATATCATTACGCGTACCCAGCACATTGGATATATGCGTCAATGACACCAGCCGCGTTTTATCGGTCAGCAATTGATCCAGCGCATCCACATCCAATGATCCATCATCATTTATAGGAATATATTTTATAACAATGCCTATCTGCAATTTCAGGATATGCCACGGCACCAGATTGGCGTGATGTTCCATCTCGGTCAGGATGATTTCATCGCCCTGGGATAAATGCGTACGTCCCCAGCTTTGCGCGACCAGATTAATCGCTTCGGTCGTGTTCTTGGTAAAGACGATAGAAGATGGCGACTCTGCCCCCATAAATTGGGCAATTTTGGCGCGCACTGCCTCATATTCAGCCGTTTTCCGCTGGGAAAAATCATACAGTCCGCGGTGAATATTGGCATAGCTCTCGCCATAGGCACGGCTGACGGCATCAATAACCGCCTGTGGCTTCTGTGCGCTGGCGCCGCTGTCCAGAAACGCCAGCCGCTTGCCGTTCATCGGCTGTTGCAGCGCCGGAAAATCTTTCCGCCAGATATTCTCTACGCCAGCCATAACTTTACCCTGTCTTCAAAACGGGCACGCATATTGTCATCGCCAATTTTCTGTACGACTTCCATCAGGAACGCTTCGAGCAGCAGGCGGCGTGCCGAATCTTTATCAATGCCACGCGACATCAGATAGAACATCGGCGTCTCATCCAACTGACCCGTAGTCGTCCCATGCGAACATTTCACGTCATCGGCGTAAATTTCCAGTTCCGGCTTGATATCCATTTCGGCCAGAGGCGAGAGTAATAAATTGTTGGATAGCTGATACCCATCGATTTTCTGGGCATCTTTGAATACATGTATTTTTCCCTGAAACACGCCCCGCGCCTGATCTTCGAGGATATGCTTGAAAAACTGCGATGAACGACCATGCGCCGCTTTGTGGTTAATTACCACAGTTGTATCGGCATGCTGCTTGCCACGGATCAGCGCAACACCGGATAAATCGGCTTCCGCGCCTGTGTCATTGATATCAACATGAAACTCGGCGCGGCCAAACCCGGCGCAACCATTGATGGATACCATGTGATAACGCGCATCGCGCGCCAGCGTCACATTGGTGAATTCAGTTACTACGGCAAACGGGTCTTCCTCACACAGGCGGTAATGACGGCAGAAGGCATTGGCGGCTACATTAATGGTGAGAGTTATATGCTTCCAGTAACTCCCCTCACCGCGCTGGCGTTCCAGCAAAGTCACATCCGCCCCAGACTCGACATCGATAATGATATTGGTACGGAGTTCTTGCCCATCCTGCCCGTTCAGCGCCATATCCAGCGGCACTGATACCTGCTTATTACGCGGAATAACCAGATGCAGTGTGTCTGGGGCCGTATCCGGCTGCACAAACGCATAGGTCCCGGTCATATCCCACGCCGCCGCAGCGGGCGCGATATCCAGCTTTTTCAGCGCCGCGTTAATATTGGAATATTTCCAGCTTTCCGGATCGACATTAAGCAACGAGGTCGGCATATCCTGTCTCTTCCAGTTGTTTGGCCAGTTCTGGCCCGCCTGTTTTCACGATGCGTCCATTGGCCAGCACATGCACGACATCCGGCACGATATAATCCAGCAGGCGCTGATAATGGGTAATCACCAGGAACGAACGATTTGGACCACGCAGGCGGTTCACACCATCGGCAACAATCTTGAGCGCATCAATATCCAATCCGGAATCCGTTTCGTCCAGAATACACATGGTCGGTTCCAGCATCGCCATCTGCAATACTTCATTGCGTTTCTTCTCGCCACCCGAAAACCCGACATTGACCGGACGCTTCATCATGTCATCCGCAATGTTCAGTTCTTTCTGCTTGGCTTTCAGCAGTTTCAGAAAATCCAGCGCCTCGATTTCTTTCTCGCCGCGCTGCTTGCGAATGGAATTCATCGCCGTTTTCAAAAAATTGGTCATCTGCACGCCCGGAATTTCAACCGGGTACTGGAATGCCAGAAACATGCCCGCCGCCGCACGTTCATTCGGGTCCATTTCGAGAATATCTTGCCCGTTCAGCAGCGCAGAACCGCCCGTCACTTCATAACCTTCACGGCCCGCCAGCACATAAGACAGCGTGGACTTCCCGGCGCCGTTCGGCCCCATAATCGCATGAACCTTGCCATCTTCAATGGTCAGGTCCAGACCCTTCAGAATTTCTTTGCCGTCAATTTCGGCAGTGAGTTTTTTAATTTCGAGCATTCTTTTTCTTTTCTTTATCTATCTCAGTTGGGATTTGCGGCATTCACAATATCCATTTGCCTGAATATTGCCTTAATGTAGCGTTCAAAATTCACACCCGATTTTACGACAAGACCCAAAGAGCGCATTTCTTTCTGCCATTCCTCAGTACCTTGTATAGATTCCAAGTATGCTTGCCGTTCTTGGGGAATGCCCGCAAATGTACGAGCATAACGAAAGTCGTGCATCTTAAAATTATCTGCAATATTTTTTGTCCACATCAGAAAATCCTCATCAAGAACAATACCTTTCCCTTCGCATAGGGTAATAAGTTCATTCAGATCATGGTTAAATTTTCTAAAATCTTTCTCCAAAAAACCTTTAGAAGCTAACGCCGATTTTAGAAGTAACTCTGCCGCATGCCCAACAAGAAAGTTAAGCGGATCTTCCGCACGAAATATTCTTTCGCTAGTATTTGGTAAAACAGAAGAGCAAACCCTTACCGCAGTCCATGCAAAATTTCCCGCTCCTTGCAGATAGTCTTCCGCCAAATCTTTGTTCATATTACCCAACACTTCCCTCCAGGCTTATCGCCACCAGCTTCTGCGCTTCGACGGCGAATTCCATCGGCAGGTTCTGCATCACTTCGCGGCAGAAACCGTTGACGATAAGCGCCACGGCTTCTTCTTCACTCAGGCCGCGCTGCTGGCAGTAAAATAATTGATCATCCGAAATTTTGCTGGTTGTCGCTTCGTGTTCCAGTTTCGCGTTCGGGTTTTTGCTTTCGATATACGGTACGGTATGCGCCCCGCATTGATCGCCAATTAGCAGCGAGTCACACTGCGTATAATTCCGTGCGCCCTCCGCCCCGGCCAGAATTTTTACCAGCCCGCGATAGGTCGAATCCGACTTACCCGCCGAAATAGTCTTGGCAATGATGCGTGACTTGGTGCCTTTGTCCATGTGGATCATCTTGGTGCCGGTATCGGCCTGCTGGTAATTATTGGTGATAGCCACCGAATAGAATTCACCGGAGGAATAATCGCCCTTCAATACGCAGGACGGGTATTTCCACGTAATCGCCGACCCGGTTTCCACCTGAGTCCATGAAATCTTAGAATGGTGCCCGGCGCACAGACCGCGCTTGGTCACAAAATTGTAAATCCCGCCCTTGCCTTCTTCGTCGCCGGGATACCAGTTTTGGACGGTCGAATATTTAATCTCGGCATTGTCATGGGCGATAAGCTCAACCACGGCGGCATGCAGCTGGTTTTCATCGCGCATCGGCGCGGTGCAGCCTTCCAGATACGACACGTAAGAATCTTTATCGGCAATAATCAAGGTCCGTTCAAACTGACCGGTTTTCATTTCGTTGATGCGGAAATAGGTCGACAATTCCATCGGGCAACGCACGCCCGCCGGGATATACACAAACGACCCGTCGGTAAACACCGCCGAATTCAGGCAGGCGTGTTTGTTGTCATGATACGGTACCACACTGCCCAGGTATTTCTGCACCAGGTCCGGGTATTCGCGCACCGCTTCGGAAATCGAGCAAAATATGACGCCAACTTTTTTTAACTCATCCTTGAATGTCGTCGCAACCGACACCGAGTCGAACACGGCATCCACCGCCACGCCCGCCAGCAAGGCACGCTCCTTGAGCGGAACACCCAGTTTTTCAAAGGTTTCCAGCAGTTTCGGGTCGGCTTCGTCCAGCGAATTCAGCTTGGCCTTCGGCGCGGCATAATAATGCGCATCCTGATAATCAATCGGCGGGTGCGTGACTTTGGCCCAGCTTGGCTCCGGCATTTTTTGCCAGTGCGCAAAAGCTTTAAGGCGATAGTCCAGCAACCATTGCGGTTCCTGTTTCTTGGCCGAAATAAACCGGATGATATCTTCGTTCAGTCCTTTGGGCGCCAGTTCTGATTCAATATCGGTCACAAAACCCGCGTCATATTTATTCAGCGCTTCAACCTGCGCGGCCACCAGGGCGACGTTATCACTCATGATGCCCTCCGTTGTTTGGCTGGCAGCGGAATTAACAAATCAGCCAGCGATAGATTATCGAGTGCCTGCCTTACCGCCATATTCACTTTATTCCACCCGCCCCGCATCGGACAAAGATGCTCAATCGAGCAGCACGACGTTTCCGGATGGATACATTCCGTCAAGGCGATCGGCCCCTCAAGCGCGATAATTAATTCCGATACGGGAATGGCCTGCGGCAGACGCTCCATCACATACCCGCCTTTCGCCCCGCGTAACGACACGACAATATTATGCCGTGCTAATAATTTGAGAACTTTCGATACTGTCGGCTCCGGGACACTGGTATCCGCCGCCAGTTGCGATGTGGTCATGACGCCGCCCTGCTCACTCGCCAGCCGCGAGAGCACCACCACCGCATAATCACTTAATTTTGACAGTTTAATCATTCTTAATCCGTACATCTTTGGTACGGTTTATCTCACAAAGGACTTAAGACTTCAAGCCTTACAATAATCATGTATAATGCCTTGATATTAAATAAGGATTCGCCCCATGTCCCATAAGATCCAGACCATTACGTACAGTCTCGCCGTATTTTTAAGCGCATATTTGCTATTCGGCGTTCAACCGATGGTCGGGAAAACCCTTCTCCCTGGTCTTGGCGGCACACCATCGGTCTGGAATACAACAATGGTTTTTTTCCAGATTCTTCTTCTTCTCGGCTATTTTTACGCACATTTTCTGGCCAAAATTAAAGATATCCGTCCGCAATTTGGACTCCATATTGCGTTCTTATTACTGGCGGGCCTGACCCTGCCGATGACAACGGCCTTCATGGCACCTTCTGACGGGCAATCGCCCCTGTTGTGGCAATTAACAACCATGGCTGGCATGATCGCCGGGCCTTTCCTGTTTTTATCGGCCACGGCCCCCCTGCTGCAAAAATGGTTTTCCTTCACCCCGCACCCGAATGCATCCAACCCATATTTCCTGTATGCCGCAAGTAATGCCGGGTCAGTTCTCGCGCTCATTCTCTATCCACTCGCCATCGAATATTTCTTTCCGCTGGCTGAACAATCATCTCTCTGGCGTTACGGGTATTTTATTCTTATGGTCCTGATTGCGGCCTGCGGCCTGTTTTCCCTGAAAAGCCAGAGCATTGTGGTAACTGTCGACCCGTCTTCCGATGCCACGACTGTGTCATTTCGTGATATCGCCCTATGGTTATTACTGGCTTTTGTGCCTTCCTCCATGATGCTGGGCCTGACCAGTTACGTAACGGCGGATATCGGCTCCGCCCCGCTTTTCTGGGTTGGCCCCCTGACAATTTACATCACGTCATTTATATTTGCTTTCGCAAAAAATCAGCCAATTCCGCTGGTAATGACGCGGATTTTATTCTGTTTCCTGCTGCCGCTTATCTTCTGTCTTGCCAATTTGATACCCGTGCTTAACTGGGGCAAAGCCGGCGCACTGGCCCTCTTCCTCTTTATCACCTGCCTTATGTGCCATCAGGAACTGGCCAGGTTAAAACCAACGGTCAAACATCTGACTCTGTTCTTTCTTGTCATGTCATGCGGTGGCGCCCTGGGCGGTATTTTCAATGCTCTGATCGCTCCGTATATTTTTGCCAAGCCTTATGAATTTATGATTGCGATTATTCTCAGCGTCTTTTGCTGGAATATGCACCAGAAGCTTGATTTGAATTACGCCAGCCTGCCAGGTAAAAAGCTGGCGGCGATTGGAGTTGTTCTCCTGATTGGTATTTTCCTTATCTGGATGAGTTTCCAGGCGGCCCCCTCAGTTCAATTAAAATATATTCGCTTCGCGGGCGCTATTATAGGTGCCATTCTGGTTGTGGGTCTTTTCGAGAATCGTGCAGCCTATACAACTGCGGCAGTCATCATGCTGGTAAGTTTTCCGCTTATTCCCTATCAACTGACCAAAGAAAACATCTATCTGTCCCGCAATTATTTCGGGACTTTATCGGTCATGGAAAAAAATGGCCTCCGTGAATTATCGCATGGGACAACCATCCATGGCATGCAAAAAATGACCGCTGAAGCCGAAAAAATACCGCTGACGTATTATGCGCCGCAAACGGCAAACGGCCAGATATTTAAGCTTGTCACCGGCATCAAACCTGACGCCAGCATAGGCGGTCTGGGTTTAGGAACCGGCAGCATCGCCTGCCTCACCGGTCCAGAAAATCATATCGATTTTTATGAGATTGACCCTGCTGTAATCGACATCAGCCAGGATAAAAAGATTTTTACTTACCTGTCTGTCTGCAACACCCCTTACCAGATTATTCTCGGCGATGCGCGGCTGAAGCTCCAGAATGCAGCGAATGCCTCCTATGATATGATTTTTGTTGATGTCTTCAGCTCCGATAATATTCCAATGCACCTTATCACCCGGCAGGCCGCAGCTCTGTATCAAAGCAAAATCAAGCCGGATGGCCTGATCGGCTTTCACATCTCCAACCGGTTCTTTAATCTGAAAGAAGAACTGGCCGCCATCGCCAAAGCCGTAAATATGCAGGCTTTCTATAAATTGACGCCATCAAATGATGTTCCCGGGCATAAGGATCTCAGCTACGCAGCCACCCAGGGCGTTGCCCTCACAAACAACCCTGCCTACATCGCCAAGCTGCAGGATGAAAAATGGGAAGCATTATCCGCGCCGGAAGATTTACAGCCATGGACGGACGATTTCGCCAATCCGCTACGCGCCATGAAAATAGGCAGATTCAATCAGCCCACCGCAACGGATGAGCGCAAAGCCCCTCCTACTTCGTCGCCGTAAACCTGATATCGGGGTTTTTATCCTGCGTGTCGTTCAGATGCCACGCATTCCGCGCCATGAAAACCGGGTCGCCGTCATGATCATTGGCAATCGCCCCACGGTTATTATCCAGGAATGATTTGAGCTTTGCCGGATCATCTGCCGATACCCAGCGGGCAGTATAAAGGCTCGTTGCCTCTAATTTGACCGGCAGATTATATTCGGTGCGGATACGGTCGGCCAGCACATCAAACTGCAGCATCCCGACAACGCCGACAATCCAGCTGTTATCCAGATTGGAACGGAACACGCGCGCAACCCCTTCTTCGGCCAGCTGTTGCAGGGCATTGCCCAGATGCTTGGCTTTCAGCGGATCTTCAGGGAGTACGCGTTGCAGATATTCCGGGGCGAAAGACGGAATACCCGTAAAAACCAGTTTTTCCCCTTCGGTCAGGACGTCGCCAATACGCAGATTGCCGTGATTGGGAATGCCGATGATATCACCCGCATAAGCGTCCTCGACCATCTCGCGGTCCTGCGCAAAGAACATCAGCGGCGAATGTATCACCATCTGTTTATCGCTGCGCACATGATAGAGCTTCATGCCGCGCTTGAAATCACCCGAACATATACGCGTGAACGCGATACGGTCGCGGTGCTTCGGGTCCATATTGGCCTGAATTTTAAAAACAAATCCTGTGACTTTATTTTCAGTCGGCTCAACAACACGTTCGGCAGCTTTCTGCGCGCGTGGAGCCGGGGCGAATTCACCAATTCCATGCAATAATTCGCGCACACCAAAATTATTGACCGCCGACCCAAAGAAAACCGGGGTCATGTGACCGCCGAGATAACTCTCAACATCAAAGGCCGGGCAGACGCCGCGCACCATTTCGACATCTTCGCGCAGTTTGGCTGCCTGGTCGGCAGGCAGCTTCGTATCTATCAGCTTGTCATCCAACCCCGTACAGGTCAGGCTATCGGTCAACGCCTCGCCTTTGCTACGGTCAAACAGAAATAGCTGGTCTTTCAGCAAATCATAACAACCTTTGAAATCCCGCCCCATACCTATCGGCCAGGACGCGGGCGTTACTTCCATCTGCAGCTTGTCCTCGATTTCATCCATCAATGAAAACGGATCAAGCGCTTCACGGTCCATCTTGTTGATGAACGTGATAATCGGGATATTCCGCAGACGACAAACTTCAAACAATTTCAATGTCTGGGTTTCAATACCCTTAGCAGCGTCGAGAACCATAATCGCGCTATCAACAGCGGTCAGTGTGCGATACGTATCCTCCGAGAAATCTTCGTGACCCGGTGTGTCAAGCAGGTTAAACGTATGTCCGGCATAATCGAATGTCATCACCGATGACGCGACGGAAATCCCCCGCTCCTGCTCCACTTTCATCCAGTCCGACCGGGCGCGGCGGCGTTCACCACGGGCCTTGACCATACCGGCCAGCTGAATGGCGCCCCCGAATAACAACAGTTTTTCGGTCAGCGTCGTTTTACCGGCGTCCGGGTGGGCAATAATCGCAAAAGTGCGGCGGGTATGAACGGGCGATGTCATTAATTAATCTTATATAATCAGTTTTCCTTCAAACGGGTTTTCCCCGCTGCGGTCTTCAATCTCAATCGCCCATAAATCCGGGTCGCGCTCAACCGCGCGGCGAATATACGCATCCGCGTCGTTTTCTGCAACCTGTTCGTCGGATAAGGCGTTCATCCAGCCCAAATTGCCGTCCATATCCCGGATTTGCACCAAAACCCGGCATAAACCGTTCAATAGACTGATTTTAACCAGTACCGTCCCGGACGCATACGCCCCTTTATGGGCGATGTAATAACTCTTCCCCTGCGCGGCAGCTTGGCGCAGATGGGCATCAATCCAGAGTGAAGTTGGCAGGCGAGGTTCGTCCATTAGCCGTTGGACTTTATCTTACGTCCATACAGGTCCAGCCGGTGATCCAGAAGGTCATATCCCAGATCACGGGCGATTTTTATTTTGAGTTTTTCAAGCTCTTCATTCTTGAACTCGATCACGGCACCGGTTTCCAGATCGATCAGGTGATGATGATGTTCGGTATTCGTATCATACCGTGCGAAGCTTTCATTGAATTCGCGACGGATAATAATATCCATCTCTTCCAGCAGGCTTAATGTCCGGTAAACAGTCGCAATACTGATCGACGGGTCGATTTCCTTGGCGCGCTCATACACTTTCTCAACCGATGGGTGATCGGCCGAGTTTTCAAGCGTTTTGAGAATGGTCCGGCGCTGGCCTGTCATTTTAAGGCCAGCTTCAAGGCAGCGTGTTTCCAAACTTGTCATCTTGGAATAGTATAATTAAGCCGAGGCTACATCAAGTGGAAATTAATAGGCATCCGCAATCGCTGGGCGGCGCAGCACACGGCGCGACGGGAAGCAAATCCGCACTTCCGTGCCTTTGCCCGGCTCGGAATCCAGCATGAGATAACCACCATGCATTTCCACCATGGCCTTGGCCAGTGGCAATCCCAGCCCTGTCCCGGAAACTTCCCCGGCGGCGTGCGCCGTATCATGAATCTGCCCGAAAGGTTCCAGCGCCTGCTGAATTTTGTGCTTGGGGATACCAATGCCCGTATCGCGGACAATCAATTCCATGTCGCCATCGGGACGCAGACTGGCCTCAATAGTAATGAGCCCGCCTGCTTTGCAGAACTTCACTGAATTGCTGACCAGATTAATCAGCACCTGACGCACCAGACGCGAGTCAGCGCTGAGCATTGGCAGATATGGCTCGATCTTGGTCTGTATATCGATATTGCCGCTAAAGGCGCGTGACGCCATCATACGTACGACAGATTCAATAACTTCATCAACCTTGACATCATTCTCGTCCAGCTCAACACGCCCCGCCTCAATTTTCGACATATCCAGAACTTCGTTGATAATCTCCAGCAGGTGGCGCGCGCTCGAATGAATGTCCTCGGTATATTCCTGATATTTTGGAATGTTCAGATTGCCAAACGTGCCATTCATCATCATTTCCGAGAAGCCGATAATTGCATTCAAGGGCGTACGCAATTCATGCGACATGTTGGCCAGAAATGCCGACTTGGCGTGGTTGGCGGCATCCGCTTGATCCTTCGCGACACGCAATGACATTTCCATCTGCTTGCGGTGCGTAATGTCCATGATAGTGGTCACCTGGAACTTCCGGCGCTGCGATAACTCCAGCGTCGCCGTTGTATACAGCGTGTTGGCGATACTGCCGTCTTTTTTGACCAGCTTCATCTCACCGGAACTGCGGGTCGAATTTTTCAGGTAACGTGCATGGTTTTCCATGGCCGGGCGCTGCTCATCCGGGCTTATCAGAAAGGTAAAATCTTCACCGACCACCTGCTCACGCGACCAGCCGAAAGTGCGGATAAAACCATCATTGATGCGCACGACACGGCGGTTATGATCGGTCACAATAATCCCGACATTCGATGCGTCAAAGATGGATGTCAGCAAAGAAATCGCGTCATCGCGCTCACGCTGCAGAACTGAATCATCCGATGAATCAGGCTGCGCCATGACATCCAGCAACACGACATTACCGGCAATATCCAGCAACGGATTAATCCAGAATCCATAGACGCGAATGCCGCCGGGAAAACTTGGTAACGCATGAATGCTGACCGGCACTTTCTGCTTCATGCAGACTTCAAAGGCCTGTTCAAAATGGCGGGCGTTTTCACTGTCCATGAATCCGCTGACGGGCTTGCCGAGAATATGTTCTTCCTGGCGGTTGAAATATTCAAGACCACGGCGATTAATCTCAAGCACATGAAAATGTTTATCCGCATCCAGGTTGATCAGAAATCGCGGTACCGGAAGGGCTTCAAAAAGTGCTTTATGGTCAACTACTAAGCCAGTCATCAAAACTACACTTGGTTACAGGATAAAAATAAGGTCTTCTACCCCACGCTAGAAGACCATAAGTTCCTGAAAAAGGTGTTAAAAAACCATTTTCTTATAAAACCGCTTGATCCGCATAACGGGGACAGGCGGCACAATCGCACGCAATGATTAACAATTCATTTTTAACAAGAAGAAACTTGTGATTTTTCTAATTTATATACGAAACGTATCCGGCAGAATATCCTCCCCCTGGATAATAAATCAATTTTTTTGACATAAACATAAAATCGCCCTAAAACTATCTGTAAAACAGGGAAAATACAGTGAATCAAGAAGCCAAAACCGTCTCCAGGTCAATCGGTGGACAAGTTATACGCAATCCCCATTTTGAAGCCTTGCGGGATTTTCAAAATAAGCTCGCCGGATTAGACATTACTCGACAAGCTCATAAATTTTTGTGGGACAAGAGGGCCGAAATAGAATCCGCCTTTACAGGTTTAGCATCATCTTTTCCCTGTGAGGCCGTCAGAATGCTCGTAACTCTGGATGATGAAAACAGTGTACGCATGACACACCCCATCTGGGAAATGTTTCTGCCTCATATTGAACACGCCCTCTCCCGCAGTGATAACGATGAACAAAGGGCCTTGGCCTGCCGTGATGTCTTGCTGGCAGCGCCCGATGACGAATCCCAGAATAATTTCTTGATTAAACATGCGGAAGATTTAAGTGATTTTCTGCTCGTCGACCTTGGATTGAGCAAGCATTTCAACCTTCGTAATTATCTCGTCGCCTGTGAAAGCGCTGATGTTCTAGAAGCATATAGTCCTTATCTGCAAGAATATTTTTATTCGCAGGATAATCTTCATGGCCTCAGAGAACAAAAAGAACAGGATGATCATATTGTTTTTGTGAAGCGCTTGCTGAAGACTTATGAGCAGCTCGGAATAGATCCTCCGGACTATCTGATTGACGCCCGCCAAAATCAGATGAAACGCCTGGTATCTCAAGCATTCGAGCTTGCTGCCAGGCCGAAACATGATGCTGCGCAGATGACAAATGTACTGTTAAGTGCCTCATATTTGGGCATACAGCCTGGCGATCCCATTCGTACTGAAGAATTGGAAACACCATCCGCCAATGTAAAACTCTTTCACCTGGATACAACTCACATTCCTGACACAACAGGCTCTTTATATGTGTTATGCCAGTCCTATAAAGAATCTGGTGATATTCGTCCCCTCTTGATAGCAAGAACCGACGCTTCACTTGTCGTGGCAGCCAATGCCGTTTTCGACCTGCCCGTAAAACCAGAGGAAGTTCACAAAATGGTTGAAAAACTTAGCCCGCCGGACCTTTCCCCTTACTGAAAAGCTACAGCGTCCCGAAAATGCGGTCACCAGCATCACCCAAACCCGGCACGATATAGGCCTTTTCGTTCAGGTGAGAATCCAGCGCCGCCGTAAATACGGGAACGGATGAATATTTCCCATGAAAGGTTTTAACGCCTTCCGGGGCACAGACCAGGGTCATCATGGAAATACGACTGACATCGACGCCGCGCTTCACCAGCACATCCACCGCATGCACAGCCGAATGTCCTGTTGCTAGCATCGGGTCAACCAGAATAAAGCGTCGGTCCTGCGGCACCGGGTCCGGCAGCCGCACCAGATATTCATGCGGCGTATGCGTTTCTTCATCACGGTACAGACCCACATGCCCCAGAATAGCATCAGGGCAAATATCGAGCAGGCCATCAATCAACCCCAGCCCAGCCCGCAATATCGGCACAATCACCGGGCCTTTTTCGGCGAGCACCGGCGCGTCCATCTCCGTCAGCGGCGTTGTTATCTTGCGCGTGGTAAGTTTCATATTTTCCGTGGCAGCATAGGCGAGCAGCACAGAAATCTTTTTCAGGCGCAACCGGAATTCGGGAAATGGACAATCCTTGTCGCGCATATGTGACAGATTATCCGCCACCAGCGGATGATCGACGACAAATAGATTGGGATGAGCGGCG
>CAMLMM010000030.1 GCA_946481105.1 uncultured Alphaproteobacteria bacterium | reverse complement strand
TTGGCTTTGTCCGGATCTTCATAGGCTTCAATAAACAGCCCGGCAATACCGATACCCAGCACCGCGCGGCTCAAATCCGCGACCTGCGAACGGCGGCCGCCAGAGGCTTCGCTGCCCGGCAGACGCATCTGCGACGCATGCACCGTGTCGCAAATGACAGGCGCGCCACCCGACATTTCTTTCATCACGCCAAATGCGAACGGATCAACAACCAGATTGTCGTAGCCGAAGCAATGACCACGTTCGCACAGAATAACTTTTTCATTTCCGCATTCGGCGAATTTATCGATGATGTTGCCGACCTGATACGGCGACATGAATTGAGGTTTCTTCGCGTTGATAACGGCACCTGTTTTTGCCATCGCCTCAACCAGATCCGTTTGACGCGCGAGGAAGGCAGGCAGCTGAATGACATCAACCACATCGGCAACAGGCGGGCACTGATAAATTTCATGCACGTCGGTGATGATCGGCACATTGTCGAATTCTTCTTTTACCTTGCGGAAGATATTCATCCCCTCTTCCATGCCCACGCCACGGAAGCTGTGAACGGAAGAACGGTTCGCCTTATCAAAACTGGCCTTGAACACATAGGGCACACCCAGCTTGGTGGTAATGTTTTTATACACTTCCACGGCTTTCAGGGTGATATCCAGGTTTTCAAGGACGTTTATCCCGCCAAACAGGACAAAAGGCTTATTATTGGCGACTTCGATATTCTGAATTTTGACTGTTTTCATGCCGTATATCTAACGCGCCATTGCCGGAGGAGCAACACCTCCCGCAAAAAAACATTGTGATTTCGTGTAGATAGAGATGTCGCTGCGCTGCAATATTTTCTTGACGCAATGCACAATAGGCATGTATATGGCAATAGAAAATAATAAGGAGTCGAATTAATGAAACATAATATGCAGAAACCCGCGCTTCTTGCTGGCATGACCGCCCTGACATTTGCATTGTCAGCCCTTCAAGACACTCCGCAAGCAGCAGACGCAGCTTTCCCTGCTGTACCTACCCCTGCAGAATCGGCAGCATCAGCACCGCCGCAAGACGTGTCATTCGCAACCATGGCCGCGCCTCATATGGCCCCTGGATCAACGCTGGTATTTGATTTTCCGATGGCCCCATAAACAGCATGGCATTCTCCCGCTTTTATAAGAAAAACCCGGTGATTGCTCGCCGGGTTTTCTTACGCAGTAACTAGAAAACTTTTTAACGCAGCTTCGGCGCACTCGCCGCAACGGCTGCAGCCGGAACGACATGAACTGCCGGAGTTACACGGGCTGGTTTTGCTTCTGGAACAGACTTACTTCCGCCAACAACAGCGCCCACAACAGCCACGGCCGCAAAAAAAGCAAATACAGGGCTATTCTGATTGTCCATCTGCTCACGATGTGTAAGTTCACGTGCCATGTTATGCAGGCTCACGCTTGCTGGGATTAGAACTGATAGTTGGCATATCTAGATCTGGATTGTGCTTAAAACCTAAACCACGCAGATTTCTTTCATCATCAGGGTCTGTGTTTTTGAAAGCCTGAACAAGCGCTCCGGTGTTTAAGCATTTTCCTTCAACATAAGTCATCCCGTTGTAAATCGCATACTGAGGGGCAACAAGTTTCCCTGGTTTTTGTTCATTACTCCAACCATGCAATTTAAATTCATCCAAAACAGCCGGAACAGATGTGGGGGCTTTGGTAACTGGAAATACTGCACTCATAAAAAAGACCTCTCTAATATAATATTTATTATGGATAGCGAATTAGAGGGTTTGTTACGAATTGTCAAACTTTTAATTGAAGTTTTTCACAGTGCGCCGCACAAAAGCCGGAAAGTCTTAGACTAAGCGGCTTTTTTCAATGGCCGCTTTGATAAAAGAGACGAACAGCGGGTGCGGGTCGAACGGCTTGGATTTCAATTCCGGATGGAACTGAACACCGACAAACCATGGGTGATTTGGAATCTCCACGATTTCCGGCAATTTGCCGTCCGGTGACATGCCGGAGAACGACATGCCCTTTTCTTCCAGACGCTGGATATAATTGGCATTCACTTCATAGCGGTGACGGTGGCGTTCGGAGATCTGCGGCTTGCCGTAAATATCGGCCACGCGTGACCCTTTTTTAAGCGCGGCCGGATACGCACCCAGACGCATCGTGCCGCCCAAGTCGCCTGCGCTCGTGCGCTCGACCATCTCATTGCCCTTTACCCATTCGGTCATTAGACCGACAACAGGTTCCGGGGTCGCCCCAAACTCCGTTGAACTGGCTTGCTCCAGCCCCAGTAAATCACGGCAGGCTTCGATCACCGCCATCTGCATTCCAAAGCAAATACCGAAATACGGCACCTTGTGTTCACGTGCGAATTGCGCCGATTTGATTTTGCCTTCGGTCCCGCGCTGGCCGAAACCGCCGGGGACAAGAATGGCATGCACATCTTCGAGCGCCTGAATCGTGCCGGGCTTTTCAAATATTTCCGACTCGATGAATTCCAGCTTCACTTTCACACGGTTGGCGATGCCACCATGAACCAAAGCCTCGTTGAGCGATTTATAACTGTCCGAAAGCTCGGTGTACTTCCCGACAATCGCCACTTTGACTTCACTTTCCGGATTTTTGACCCGGTCAACAATATCGATCCATTTCGTCAGATCAGGCTTCTTGCTGCTGTCCATGCCAAAGCGGTTCAATACTTCGGTATCCAGTCCTTCGGCATGATAGGTCAGTGGCACTTCATAAATCGATTTCACATCCAGCGCAGGAATAACGCGTTCAAATGGAATGTTACAAAACAGACTGATCTTCTTACGTTCGCCTTCATCAATATGACGGTCGGCACGGCACAACAGAATATCCGGGCGAATACCTGCCGCCATCAGTTCCTTGACCGAGTGCTGGGTTGGCTTGGTTTTCAGTTCGCCGGCCGCCGGAATATACGGCAGCCAGGTCGCGTGGATGAATAATGCCCGGTCCGCGCCGACCTCATTACTGAACTGACGAATGGCTTCCAGATACGGGTGCGCCTCGATATCGCCGACCGTGCCGCCGGTTTCCACCAGCACGAAATCAGCAGTGCCGTCTTTCTCACGAATAAAAGATTTAATCTCATCGGTGATATGCGGAATCACCTGAATCGTCGCGCCCAGATATTCGCCACGGCGTTCCCGTTGCAGGACGTTCATATAAATACGTCCGGTGGTGATGTTATCGGTCTGTGACGCCGGGCGTCCAGTGAATCGTTCATAGTGACCAAGATCAAGGTCGGTCTCCGCGCCG
This sequence comes from uncultured Alphaproteobacteria bacterium, assembly GCA_946481105.1. The sequence continues at coordinate 19,623 of CAMLMM010000030.1, read as the reverse complement.
TCATCGGTGACGAATACTTCACCATGCTGGGTCGGACTCATTGTTCCGGGATCGATATTCAAATACGGGTCCATCTTGCATAGGCGGACTGTATGCCCCCGGGCCTGCAGTAATGCGCCCAACGCTGCGGAGGCGAGGCCTTTTCCTAAAGAGGAAACCACGCCGCCGGTAATAAAGATATATCGTGTCATTATTTTGCTATCGGTACTGAGGGGGCTTCGCCCGTTGCAGGTGTTGGCATATCTGTCGGCGCCGTCGCAGCCGGGGCTTCAGCAGCAACCGGGGCTGCTGCATCCAGAATGCTGCCGGATGAACCGCTTTGGGATGCCACAATCGCCAGAATGATGCTGGTCACAAAAAAAGTAATTGCAACATAGGTTGTCGCTTTGGTCAGCGCGTTTGTCGTTGACTGGACAGAGGCTAGATTGCCTAATCCGCCACCCGTGCCAAGCCCCAGACCGCCACCTTCGGAGCGCTGGAGCAAAATCAATACGATCATCATGACCGTCACAATCAAATGAATAACAAGAACGACGTGTCCCATAAAAAATCTCTTCTTACTTTATTTATACAGTCAGGCCGCGTTGACAATAGCCAGGAACTGATCCGCCTTGAGGCTCGCTCCGCCAACCAGTGCCCCGTCGACATTATCAACAGCCAGAATGGCCTGGGCATTTTCGGGCTTGACCGAACCGCCGTACAAAATACGGATATCGGCGGAATTGTCCAGTTTTTCCTGCAGGAATTTGCGAATAACCCCATGCATATTTTGAATATCATCCAGTGTGGCGGTTTTCCCGGTGCCGATGGCCCAGACAGGTTCATAGGCAATAACCAGGTTTTTAGCGGTAGCCATAGATGGAATGGATCCCTGCAATTGAGTTATGACAACTTCATTTTGCTGCCCGGCGGTGCGTTCAGCTTCTGTCTCACCTACACATATAATAGTGGTCAATCCAGCCTGATGCGCCAGACGTGCTTTTTCCGCAATCAAGCCATCCTTCTCGCCATGCCCCTGACGGCGCTCGGAATGCCCTAGAATTACGTATTTACAACCGCAATCCGCCAGCATCGCCGCCGAAATATCACCTGTATAGGCCCCATTCTCCCGGTCGGCGCAATCCTGCGCCCCCAGCCCAATACCGCCGGATAATGCCTGCTTTACTGCGCCAATATGAACAAAGGGAGGGCATACGCATATCTCGACGCCCGTTTTGGCTGGTGTTGCTTGTAATGCCTCAATCAGGGATTTGGCTGCAGCCAGTGTCCCATTCATCTTCCAGTTTCCGGCAATCAATTTTTTCTGTGTTGTCATGCCTTATCTATAACTAACCGCCCTTGGCATGGCAAGATAGCTTGTCTATAGTCGCACGTCTAAAAACACTATGAGGATTCTGATGTTACTTCGTTCAATGCGAAAAGGTTTTTTCTCGGCTCTTTTTCTCGGCCTGCTGGTCGCAGGCGCGGCAGGGCTGATGCTGTCGGACTGGAATGGATTTTTCCGCAACGGCGTAACAACAACCGACGTGGCCAAGGTTGATGGTGAGCCAGTTAAAATTGCCGAATTCAATTCACGCCTGACGAACGCCTTGCGTGCGCAGAATATCGAAGCCGCCCAGGCTTATGAACTGGGCATCGTTGATAATGTCCTGCAGAGCGAAATTATGGGCATTGTTATGAGACGCAGCACGGCGAAATACGGTATACGTGTTGCGGATAATTTTATCGCCGAACAGGTACGGGATATTATAGGCACCTTCAAAACCGACGGCGTTTCAGAAAAAGACGCTCTGAATAAATTTCTGCAAATGCAGGGGCTGAGTGAACAGCAGCTGGTTTCCATTCTACGCCAGGAAACCGCCTCAAATGTCCTACGCAACGCCATATCATCCGCAAGCTATATCCCATCTGCGCAAGTGGCCGCGATTTCAGCATTCCGCAATGAAACACGTTCGGTTGAATATATTTTTGTTCCGAATTCAAGTGCCGGTGCCAGCTTGAAGCCAACCGACGCTGACCTCAAGGACTATTATGAAACAGTGAAAAGCAGCTACATGAATCCTGAACGGCGCAGCTTTACCGTGGCGGTACTGGACACGTCCAAGCTCAATAATAAAGCTGATGTTGCCGAAGCCGATATAAAAGCGTTCTATGACCAGAATCAGGATAAATTCCAAAAAACTGAAGAGCGCACGCTGGAACAGGCTGTCCTCAATGACAAAAAATCAGCGGATGCTGTGATGGCCAAGGTAAAATCCGGTTCATCCATCAAGGAGGCCGTCAAAACCGTAACCGGTAATACAAAAGCTTACGCTGCCATTAATAAATTTGAAAAGGCCGGGCTCCCCACTCTTATTGCTGACCCAGTTTTTGCTGCTAAAGAAGGCGATATGGTCGGCCCGGTGCAAACCCCTCTGGGATGGCACGTTATCAAAGTAACCGCCGTTACCGCCAGCCATATACAATCTTATGCGGATGTTTCAGCTGAAATCAAAAAGGAACTGGAGGAGCAAAAATCCGGCGACGCATATTACGAATTCGTGAGCGAGGTTGATGACCGCATGGCCGCTGGCGAAAGCTTTGAGGACATTGCCAAGGAATACAGTCTTACACTCACGACAATCAAAGATGCCTCTGCCGACCTGCAGGATATCAAACAATTGTCTTTTGCTGGCGATAAAGCCCCTGCCGTTCTGGCAAAGGCGTTCAGCATAGCCGAAAACGAGCCAAGCTCGCTCTCGGATATCAACCCGAAGATGCTGTATTCGGTGCGTGTCGATAAAATCACCCCTGCTTCCCCGCAGGAATTTGCGTCAATCAAAGACGACCTGACAAAACGCTGGATTGCCGAAAAACAGATGCAGGCCAATCTGACCACCATGCAAAAACTGGTCAGCGACATCAATGATGGCAAAGCCAAGTTATCTGACCGTGCTGAAAAACTGCAGACCATTAAATCACTGCAACGCCTGGCCCCAGAAAAAGCCGATATTCCCCGCGATGTGGCTTTCCGCTTTATGGATGCGCCTGAAGGCAAAATTATCATGGCAAGCTCCGGGGAAAAGCAAGGCATCTATGTTGGGCGCGTGACCGGCATTACCTTGGGTAAAGGCGATGTGGATGCAGATTTTCGCAAACAACTGGCGGATGATGCGGCCAACACCAACCTGCAGTTATTTGTGACATCCCTGCAAAAAGATTACCCAATCGAAATCAACCGTGACCTGTTGAAACGCACCTACGGGCAGACAGATAACAAGGCGGAATAAAATGACGGACGGATATGACGCCTTTCTGACGGCTTATACCGCCCGAAAAAATCAGATTGTCTTTGACTGGATGGCTGCCGACCTGGATACGCCCGTATCAGCCTATCTGAAGCTATCGCAAGGAAAAGATTACGCCTTCCTTCTGGAATCCGTCGAAGGCGGAGCCGTCCTCGGCCGTTACACCATTCTTGGTATCGACCAGGACCTGATCTGGAAAGCTGAAGAACACGCCGACCCGCTCCAATCGCTGCGTGAATATCTAAAACAATCGGCAATCACCAATCTTCCTGAAGGCTTGCCACCGATGGCAGGTTCCGGCCTGTTCGGGTACATAGCCTATGACATGATCCGCCATGTTGAAAACATACCCAACAAAAATCCCGACCCACTGAACATGACGGATTCAATTTTTATCCGTCCGCGCATTCTGCTGATCTTTGATAACATCATGCATAAAATATGCATCATTGCGCCAGTCTATGATCATGTCGGCTCCGGTAAAGATGCTGTTGATATCTATCAGGATGCTTTAAACCGGATTGCCTATATTAAGGATGTGCTTGCCGCTCCGGTGCCAACACAGCCCGCCGATACAAAACTTGCAACACCTCTTGCCGTATCATCGAATATGACGCATCCGGAGTTCATAGCTGTCGTCGAAAAAGCCAAGGAATATATCCGCAGCGGCGATATTTTTCAGGTCGTGCCGTCGCAACGTTTTAGCATCGATTTCGACCTGCCGCCGTTTGCCTTGTACCGCTCCCTGCGCCGCCTGAACCCGTCACCTTTCCTGTTTTTCTTTCAATTTCCAGGCTTTGCACTGATCGGCTCCAGCCCGGAAATTCTGGTCCGTGTCCGGGATGGCAAAGTCACGATCCGCCCGATTGCCGGAACGCGCCCGCGCGGCAAAAATGCCGAAGAAGATAAAGCCCTGCGCGAAGACTTATTGAACGATCCGAAGGAACTGGCGGAACACCTTATGCTGCTTGATCTGGGACGCAACGATGTCGGACGCGTGGCTAAAATCGGCAGCGTGACCGTGACCGATAAATTCTTCGTCGAAAATTATTCGCATGTCATGCATATCGTATCGAATGTTGAAGGTGAACTGCGCGATGATATCGACTCGCTTGATGCCTTGATGGCCGGGTTCCCGGCAGGCACAGTCAGCGGCGCACCGAAAATCCGCGCCATGGAAATCATCGATGAACTGGAGAACGTCCAGCGTAAATTTTACGGCGGCGGCGTTGGCTATCTCGGCGGAAATGGCGTCATTGACGTCTGTATCGCCCTCCGCACTGCGCTCGCCAAAGACGGCAAAGTGCATATTCAGGCCGGGGCCGGAATCGTGGCGGACAGCAATCCGGAAAGCGAATACCAAGAAACGGTGCATAAAGCCCGCGCGATTATCCGCGCGGCTGAGGATGCTATCAGCGACAGAAATAGGAACACATAATGTTAGTCCTGATTGATAACTATGACAGCTTTACCTTTAACCTCGTGCAATATTTCGGGGCGCTAAATCACGCCTGTAATGTTATTCGCAACAATCAAAAAACCGTTGCCGATATTCTTGCTCTAAATCCAACGGGTATCGTTATTTCACCCGGCCCGTCCGACCCGGACCATGCAGGTATCTGCCTTGACCTGATAAAAGCAGCCGCCGATAATAATATTCCCCTGCTGGGGGTCTGTCTGGGACATCAGGCTATCGGCCAGGCATTTGGCGGCAAGGTTATTCGTGCACCTGAGCCGATGCATGGTAAAATATCCGATGTACGGCACACGCATAAAAGCGTCTTCGTCAATATCCCCGCGCCCTTTAAAGTTACGCGGTATCATTCCCTGATAGTAGAACAAGATTCTCTGCCTGCCGACCTGATGGTTACGGCCACTACCGATGACGGGCTGATTATGGGCCTGCAACATAAAACCAAACCTATTCACGGTGTGCAGTTTCATCCGGAAAGCATCGCCACGGAACACGGCCTGGATATGCTGCGCAATTTTACCAATATGTTGACTACATGATACAAGAAACCCTTTATAAATTACGCCGCGGCGAAGTCCTCACTACGGCTGAAACCGAAAACTTCCTGACTGAACTTGTGGACGGAAATGTTACCCCGGCGCAAACTGGCGCTTTCCTGATGGGACTCGCTATACGTGGCGAGACAGCCGATGAAATCCTGGGGGCAGCCCGCGTACTTCGCGCCAATGTTGCCCCGATTATCGCTCCGCCCGGTGCTATTGATTGCTGCGGTACCGGCGGCGACCATAGCAACACATTGAACATTTCTTCGGCGGTGTCCTTCGTCGTCGCGGGATGCGGTGTGCCAGTGGCAAAGCACGGCAACCGTGCTGCCAGTTCAAAATCTGGCGCGGCGGATGTACTTGAAGCCATGGGTATGAATTTAAACCTGACGCCGGATCAATGCGCCCAATCTCTGGAACGGACAAATTATTGTTTCCTGATGGCACCTCATCACCACCATGTGCTGAAGCCGCTGGCGGCGCTACGCCGTGAACTAGGCTTTCGCACTATTTTCAATTTACTCGGTCCCCTTGCTAACCCGGCAGATACGAAAATTCAGTTGGTTGGCGTCTTTGACCGGAAACTCTTACGTTCTTACGCCGAAGTTCTTCAGCAACTGGGTACTGAATCGGCGATGGTCGTTCACGGATCGGACGGTCTTGATGAAATCACCCTCACCGGACCAACCTACACGACCGTATTAAAAGATGGCGTCATTACCGAAAAAACACTGACCCCAGAAGACTTTGGTCTCCCTGTTATTGCTACCGCCGATATTATTGGTGGGGATGCCAAAACAAATGCAGATGCCCTGTTTGCCCTTCTCGAAGGCAAAAAGTCGGCCTACCGCGATATTGTGCTGGCCAACGCCGCCGCTGCCCTGACTATTTCCGGAAAAGCACCCACACTCCCGGATGCAGTCACCCTGGCCGTAAATTCGATTGATAGCGGAAACGCCATGAGGGTCTTTACCGATGCGCGCGACTATGCCAGAATCTGCGCATGAATACGCTCGAAAAAATATGCGCGGATAAACGCGCCCACATCAACCGGAATGAGCATTATATTCCGATTGTTGTGCATGCCGAGCGTGCGAAACAAAAACCGCAGCCCGCAGGATTCTGCCGCGCCATCCAGGCCAAAAAAGATAAAGGCGAACCGGCTCTTATCGCCGAAGTTAAAAAAGCCTCACCCAGTAAGGGTATTATCCGCGCCAATTTTGACCCGGGCCGCATCGCGGTGGATTACCAGCAAGGTGGCGCAACCTGCCTGTCTGTCCTTACTGATATTCCGTATTTCAAAGGTGCCGACGAAGACCTCGAAGCCGTGAAATCCATGGTGCACCTGCCGGTGCTGCGCAAAGATTTTATGCTGACACCATATCAGATTGTCGAAAGCCGCGCCCTGGGGGCCGACTGCATTCTGCTGATTATGGCTGCGCTCGATGACGCGACAGCGCGTACTCTTTATACCACCGCCACCGATCTCGGCATGGATGTGCTGGTCGAAGTCCATGACAATGACGAACTGACCCGTGCGCTGGCGCTTAACCCAATGATGATTGGCGTTAATTCGCGCAATCTGAAAACGCTCGAAGTCGATATCAATACCGCCTTTGATCTGGTGAAACGCATCCCGTCCAATATCCTGCGAATTGCTGAAAGCGGCATCGCATCCAACGACGACCTGAATATGCTGCATAAATCCGGTTATGACGGCTTTCTGGTGGGCGAAAGCCTGATGCGTCAGGATGACATAACTTCGGCCACACAAAAACTGCTTGGCAAAATTCTGGAATCGGCGTAAAACAAAAGAAGAACGAAACAAGAATTTACCGGAAACATCTATCATGCTAACACGCAAACAACGCGACTTGCTCGTGTTTATCCGCGACCGTCTGGATTCCAGCGGCGTGGCCCCGTCTTTTGATGAAATGAAAGATGCTCTCGATTTGAAATCGAAATCCGGCATCCACCGCCTGATTACCGGGCTGGTCGAGCGCGGCTATCTCCAGCGCCTTCCGAACCGCGCCCGCGCCCTCGAAGTCCTCCGCCTGCCAGACGACCTCGTTCAGGGGGCAAAAGAAAAAGCATCCTCCCTGAAGGAAGCTGTTCTGAATACCGTGTCCGACGTTCTCTCCGTGCCGCTGGTGGGTAAAATCGCCGCCGGATCGCCAATTGAAGCTATCCAGCATGACGGCGATTACATGGACATCCCCGCCTCCATGATTGGCAATGGTGAACATTATGCCCTGCGGGTCGAAGGCGACTCCATGATCAAGGCTGGCATTAATGACAACGATATCGTGATTATTCGCCGCACAAATTCCGTGCGTGACGGTAAAATAGTTGTGGCCCTGGTGGATGGTCAGGAAGCCACGCTGAAACGCATCTATCGCCGCGATGGTAAAGTCATTCTCGAAGCCGAAAACGATGCGTATAAACCGCGCATCCTGACCCCCGACCGGGTGCAGGTGCAGGGTGAACTCGCATCACTCATGCGCACATATCATTGATTTCCTGTCCATGGGCGACTCCCGCGCATAACATGGACAGTATCCATAGTAACTTTGCTGCCTTCAAAACTCCAGGCCACCGCCCCGCTTCTTTTAAGGATGTAATAATCGACAATGCGCACGCCATTTCCGCAAAAATCACGCGGCACACGAACCGGAGTCAGAATGATATCGGCCCAGTCGCATTCCTGCTGCAACTCATATAACCGTGCTCCATATGATATTTTATGCGTACCCACTGTGATGCGGCAGGCAGACCCGTCACACGCGATTTGCCCATTTGATAAATCCATTACTCCCTCCCGCTTCAAACGCAGCACATGGTCATCTGAAGTACCGTAATTCCGCTGCCATGTTTCGGTGACGAATTTTTCCCGCGCATTCGGCAACAGATAGAATTTATCGTCATCCAGAACCGCCATCGCCTCACCGCTATCGGAAAGCAATATATCAGGCCGCCTATCCAACCCCCACAAGACTATTGCCACCATAACAGGCACTACCACCACCCACTTTACCTTTCCCTTGGATAGCGCCAGAATAATGCCTGCCAGTGAAATCCAGACGAGACTCACAAAGGGCATGGCCGCCGCTTTTATCTGCGCACCAGGCAATGACTCAGTATACCGCGCCACGTCCAGCAGCCAGTCGACACCCTGCCCCATCAAATGCAAACTCCAGTCTGCCGCGCCAAATGGCATCAGGATAAACGATATCATCAGCATCGGCATGATAATCAGGCCTGAAAGCGGGATGGACGCGAAATTGGCAAAGACACTGTAACTGGCGATCTGCTGAAAGTGATAAAGTGAAAACGGGGCCGTTGCTATGGACGCAATGAAGCTGGTCAGCAGCGCCCCGGCCACCCACAACGCACCACGCTTGATAAATCCCGCCTCCCGGTATATACGCCCCCAGAACGGGGTTAACGCTTCGGCCACGGCAACCAAAGCGGCTACTGCCGCAAACGACATCTGAAAACTGACATTCCAGATACTATCCGGTTGAAACAGCAGGACCAGAATGGCCGCCACCGCCACCAGCCGCAATGAAAACGGCGACCTGTCCAGCATAATGGCAATCAACGCCATCGCTGTCATAAGTAGTGCGCGTGTCGTCGGCACGCTGGGCACCACCAATCCGACATAAAGACACGCGACCAGCAACGCCACACCCGCCGCATATTTTTTAATCGGATAGCGAAGCGTAATATACGGAATACACGCCAGAAACAATCGCACCAGAAAAAACACCGGAGCCGCCACCATCGCCACATGCAGGCCCGAGATAGAAATGATATGCGCCAGGCCAGATACACGCAACGCCTGCCAGTCTTCCTCATAAATCGCCGCGCGTTCCCCGGTCATCAGCGCCGACACGATCCCCGCTTCGCGCTCCGGTACAGTCGCGCGTATCTTGGCACCAATTTTCTGACGCAACTCCTCAAGAAACAGCCCACCTGATTCCGCTTTTGCTGTCACCGTCGCATCTGACAACGCAAAACCAAGCGCACCAATGCCCTCAAAATAATAATGCCGCTGAAAGTCATATCCCCCTGGCATCACGGGCGGCGATGGCGGCGTCAGCTTCGCCAGAAACTTGACCCGATCACCCAGCGACGCGTCCATTTTTTTGCGCACCGTCAGGCGAACTTTGCGCGGCGTTTTTTCCGGGGGCCAATCTTCAACGTCAATATCATCCATGACGATCAACAGGCCGCGTTTCCCTTCCTGCAATTCCTGGTGGATCAATCGCCCTTCTACCATAAGCGGACGCGTATCCGATGAAGTCATCGGCGTATAACTTCGCCATGTTTGCAACTTGGCCGCGCCGATACCTAGCGTAAACAGAAACATCACGATGCTGAGAAGGTAAAAAACATGCCGCCAGGTTTTGTCCGGGCCACGGACCAACCGCCCCCGCATTACCAGTATAGCCGTCATGGCGGCGGCCATGATCCCGCCCGTCATGGCAAAGGAGGGTTCATAATCCAGACTGAAATACGCCGCAGCTCCCAAACCCAGAAAAACAGGCACCCAGAGCAAAAAATTCTCTTTTTGCCCGGCCAGCACGGCATCCAGCCAGTCTTTCACATGTAGTGCCGATAAAACCACTTGTCAGGCCCCCCGGAATTGAATACCAATTCCCTATGACAATCGTAACCCGTTTTCCGCCTTCACCCACTGGTTTCATGCATATCGGAACGGCCCGCACCGGCCTGTTCAACTGGCTTTATGCCAAACGATATAACGGCAAGATGCTTTTCCGCATCGAAGACACCGACCGCGCCCGTTACACGCCCGAAGCCGTCGATGCTATTATCAACGGCCTGAAATGGCTTGAAATGGACTGGGATGGCGATGTGATTTCCCAGTTTGAACGTACGCCGCGCCATGCCGAAGTCGCGCATGAACTGGTGAAGCGTGGTCAGGCCTATTACTGTTATTGCTCGCCCGAAGAGCTGGAGGCCATGCGCGAAGAGGCCAAAGCCGCTGGCCGCCCAACCATGTACGACCGCCGCTGGCGTGACAGTACCGCCACCCCGCCCGAAGGCGTGAAACCGGTTGTTCGCATCAAGGCCCCGCTCTCCGGCGAACGTATTGTCCATGATAAAGTCCAGGGCGATGTTAAAGTCGATGCCGAACAGCTGGATGACTTCATCATCCTGCGCAGCGACGGCGTACCAACTTATATGCTGGCAGTTGTTGTTGACGATCATGATATGGGCGTGACCCATGTCATTCGTGGTGACGACCACCTTAATAATACATTCCGCCAGAACGTAATTTACGAAGCCATGGGCTGGCCTATTCCGGTTTATGCCCACCTGCCGATGATTTTGGGGCCGGACGGATCCAAACTGTCCAAGCGTCACGGCGCGACGAGCGTCGAAGAATACCGTGACATGGGTTACCTGCCCGAAGCCATGCGGAATTACCTGCTCCGCCTGGGCTGGTCGCACGGCGATGATGAAATTATCGATACAGAACAGGCCATCCAATGGTTTGACCTGGAAGGTATCGGCCAGAGCGCGGCACGGTTTGACTTTGAAAAACTGAACTTCGTGAATGCGCATTATATGAAGCTGGCGGATAATAAACGCCTGACCAATCTAACGATGGCTATCCTGAAGAAATCAGGTGCTGCGCTGGCACCGGAAACCGAATCCCGCCTGCTGGCTGGCATGGATGAACTGAAATCACGGGCAAAAAACCTGGTGCAACTGGCAGATGATGCGCGTATTTTCTGGCTGGCCGGCAATTACGACTTTGACGACAAAGCTTTGAAAAATCTGGATGATTCAGGAAAAGCCACACTGCGTGAACTTCAGGCTGCCTTTGACGGGCTGGCAGATTTCAAGGCCGAAACCATCGAAACACTCTGTAAAGATTTGGCTGGTAGAATAGCTGATGGCAAGTTGGGAAAAGTTATGATGCCCCTACGCGCCGCGCTTACTGGCCGGGCATCTTCACCTTCACTGACACATGCCATTGAATTGCTTGGCAAAGAAGAAACTCTGCGACGCATTCAATTTACTTTAGACCAGTAAAGGATTGCTATGCTCAGATATACTCTCGCCTTTTTTCTGCCTGCTCTCTGCTTGGCTATACCTGCGATGGCGCAGACCAATCAGCAAGGGCCGCGCCTGACAGAAAAAATCATCGACGAGTTTTATGAGTTTTCTGAAACCGCGAACCAGATGGACCGGAAAAGCTATCTTGAATGGTCCGACCAGGTTACCGCACCCGGCTTTATGAACATCAGCGAAACAACAGTGACGATGGAAGGCTTTCCTCCGGCCGTTCATAGCGAAACCATGGATAAAATTAAGTTCATGGAGAATGTGGCCGCCGCTTATGAGAGCACACACCCTGCCACACTGACCAATTATGTTGTTTCAATGGATATAGCGGCTGATGGCCGTTCAGCGCATATCGTTAACCAGACCACTATAAAAGGAATTGTTATGGGCGCGGCCACAGGGGATGCGAAAGGCACCTGTGAAGACGATCTAGCCATGTCGCGTCAGGGAAAACTCCAGATTGTCCGTTCAAACTGCAAATTGCAGATGCGGGTTATCCCACCCAAAAGTACTAGATAATATTTGTTGCTACCCTTAGTTGAGAACGATAGAATTGCACATGCGTTAACCCGACTCGCAGGCGGAGAAACCCCATGTCAGATGACTCCTTTGAAACTACGTCTTTCAGCTTCCAGCCCTCGCATGTTCTGGTAATTGAAGATGATAATGAGGATGTATTTTTTCTTACCTGCGCACTCAAAAAACTCTGGCCCAATTGTGAAATAGTGACAGCCTCTTCGCTGGAAGAGGCGTTTATGCTTAACAGACGTGAAAGCGTTGATCTTGTCCTGCTGGACCTTAACCTGCCCGACGCTTATGGGGCAGCTACAGTCAACGAAGTTCGTCGCTTCAACCGCAACGCCCCCATTGTCGTGATGACCGGCATGACCAACGATGCCGTGCTGAATCTGGCCTTGCGTAACGGGGCCAAAGCCGTAATGAATAAAAACGTCATGACCAGAGATGATTTCTCTGAATGCCTTCACAAGGCCATACATTAGGCAAAATAATCTTTCTTGCAGAAAAGGCTTAAAAATACTAATGTTCTTTCTTCCAGCACATTTTGCTCTGCGTGACTATCCTGATTAATTTTCATTTGGGACGGGGGATTGAGCTGTGACTAATAATGCGCCTGATTTTCAAGATAATATTGCCCCACGTTGTGTTCTGATTGTCGAAGATGACAGCACGGATATGATGCTGATTACGCAACGTCTGAAAAACATCTGGCCCACTACAAAAATACTGACGGCATCCTCACTGGAAGATTCGTATATTATCAGCCAGACGCAAAAACAGCCTATCGATATGGTTTTTCTCGACCTTAACTTGCCGGATGGTTTCGGTGCAAGTACCGTTCAGGAATATCGTCACCGTAATTCAGGGGTGCGTGTTGTAATTGTGGTGACAGGACTCGATAATCCGTCTCTTACAGCGCAGGCAAAAAATTACGGGGCGACCGCCGTTATCAATAAGCTGCGCATTATGGACGACGATTTTTCTGACATGCTGATGCACGCCACGTATAACATCCCGGCTGTTTCCTGGGCAACTTAAGCTACTACCTTAACCGCACTCTGCTTCCGAAGTTTAAGCGCGGCCTGTGCGGCAGCCAGTCGCGCAATTGGCACCCGAAATGGCGAACATGACACATAATCCAGCCCGACTACCTCACAGAATTCGATTGAATCCGGGTCGCCACCATGTTCACCGCAAATACCGAGTTTCAGGTCAGGGCGCGTCGAGCGGCCGCGTGTGGCCGCCATCTCAATCAATTGCCCTACCCCGTCACGGTCAATACTCACGAACGGGTCTCTCGGCAGAACATTCCTCGCGACATAAGATGGCAGGAAGGCTCCGGCATCGTCGCGGCTCATACCCAAAGTGGTCTGCGTCAGGTCATTCGTGCCAAAACTGAAAAACGCGGCGTCTTTAGCAATATCTGCAGCAACCAGAGCGGCCCGTGGCAGTTCAATCATCGTCCCGACAAAGTAAGCGATTTTCTTCTGCTTGGCGGCAAACATCATTACCGCCGTGTCATCCACCAGCTTTTTCATGATATCGAATTCGGTCGTCATGCCAACCAGCGGTATCATGATTTCCGGCGTCACGTCACAGGACAATGCCGCATCAAAAATTGCGCGGACCTGCATCGCATAGATTTCAGGATAGGTAATTCCCAAACGGCACCCGCGATGGCCCAGCATCGGGTTGGTTTCATGCAATTCCTGCAACCGGCGGCGAACCTTATCCAGAGGGATTTTAGACAGGCTGGAAAAGGCCGCCATATCCTCATCCGATTGCGGCAAAAATTCATGCAGTGGCGGGTCCAGCAACCGGATGGTCACGGGTAGCCCCCGCATGATATTGAATAATTCGACAAAATCATTCCGCTGCGCAGGCTCAAGCTTCTCAAGCGCCTTTTGCCGATCCTCCACCGTGTCGGCAAAAATCATTTCGCGAACATTCTGGATACGGTCCGGGTCAAAAAACATATGTTCGGTCCGGCACAGACCAATACCCTCCGCGCCAAATTTGCGGGCGGTTTCGGCATCCACGGACGTTTCAGCATTGGCGCGTACGCGCAACCGCCGCGTCAGATCAGCCCATTTCATGACCGTTGCAAAATCACCTGACACTTGCGGCTCCAGTGTTGGAACTTCCCCTTTGATAATCTCGCCTTTGGTCCCATCAATCGTAATGATATCCCCGGCACGAATGGTCACCCCTCCAGCCTGCATCACGCTTTTTTCCAGGTCGATATGCACCCCGCCTGCCCCTGCTACGCAAGGACGTCCCATCCCGCGGGCCACTACCGCTGCATGCGATGTCATTCCACCACGCGTCGTCAGAATGCCACGTGCCGCATGCATCCCGTGAATATCCTCAGGCGATGTTTCTATACGCGCCAGAATAACGGCGACACCATTTTTCGCTTTTTCCTCGGCGTCATCCGCATTGAAAACAACCATCCCGCTGGCGGCCCCCGGTGACGCCGGAAGCCCCTTTCCAATCACCTCACGTGGTGCGCGCGGGTCGAGCATCGGGTGCAAGAGCTGGTCCAGCGACGAGGCATCAATACGCAGCAATGCTTCATCACGCGTAATCAGTTTTTCTTCGACCATGTCAACGGCAATACGCAGAGCCGCCTGCGCCGTGCGCTTCCCGGCGCGGGTCTGCAACATGTACAAACGCCCCTTCTGCACTGTGAATTCGATATCCTGCATATCCTTGTAGTGCGCTTCAAGCCGCATGCGTACATCGTTCAACTGTGTGTAAACCGATGGCATTAACTCTTCCATCGTCATGACATCGCGGCCTTCTTTGTCACGTGCGGCACGTGATAAAGGTTGGGGCGTACGGATACCCGCCACGACATCTTCACCCTGCGCATTGACCAGATATTCGCCGTAGAAATAATTTTCGCCGGTGGATGGGTCGCGCGTAAACGCCACCCCTGTCGCGCAATCACCACCCATATTGCCGAACACCATTGCCTGTACGTTGACGGCGGTGCCCCAGTCTTCGGGAATGCTATGAATTTTGCGGTAGGTCACCGCCCGCGGTGTCATCCATGATTTGAACACCGCGCCAATCGCACCCCAGAGCTGTTCCTGCACATCCTGCGGAAACGGCTTGCCGGTTTCCCGCTGCACCAGCTCTTTATACTCGCGCACAATCTGCTGCCAGCCCGTGGCCGTCACATCTGTATCAAGGTCGATATTGTTATCGCGTTTATACTGCTCAAGAATATTTTCAAAATCATGATGCTGCACGCCCAGCACTACATCGCCATACATCTGGATAAAGCGGCGGTAACTGTCCCACGCAAACCGTTCATCCTGCGACTTACGCGCCAGCCCCATGACTGTCGTGTCATTCATGCCGAGGTTCAGGATCGTATCCATCATGCCCGGCATTGATGCGCGTGCGCCGGAACGCACCGACACCAGCAGCGGGTTATGCGAGTCCCCAAATTCGGCCCCAACCTGCGCTTCGATCCCTGCCAGCCCGCGCATGGCTTCCGCCGTCAACGCAGCCGGATAATTACCCTTGTTCTTGTAATAATAGGCGCAGACTTCAGTCGTAATCGTAAATCCCGGTGGCACAGGCAGGCCGAGGGACGCCATTTCGGCCAGATTGGCCCCTTTCCCACCCAACAGGTTTTTCATGTCGGCAGAGCCTTCCGTTTTTCCCGGTCCAAAACTGTAAACCCACTGCCCCGACATGCGCTCTCCTTTGGCTAGAAAACCTTTATAGCCTGTGACTTACAGCCCTGAAAGCCGTCAAAATAACCATCCACGCCTATTTAGTTTGACAAAGCCTTATTAGTTAACATAATATTAATTCCATAAAGCAACAAAAAGAGCGTGTGTATGTTAACTTCCGAATATGATCCCCGGACCAAACTGGTTCGTTATATTGAGAGGGAATTAGCCGAGTCTGGTCAACAAGGTGTATTTCTGGCCCATGGTTTTACATCCGCCGCAAATGAACCTTACAATATTATTTTGCACCGGCACCCTGAATCTCGTTGTATTGATACACTGACAAATCTGCCTGCCAATGGCATCGTCATGCATATCCAGTATAACCCAACCACCCGTCTCGCCCGCATCCTTGAAAACGGTCGCAGCATGGTGGTGAAGCCGCAGGATTTTGGCCAGATTTATGGTGACATCCGTGAAGCCTTGGCCACCCGCGCCCCAAACGCCGCCTAAACCGACTTAATCAGCATCAAACACAGACGGTCATCAATGGGTTTCATATCACCTTCGGTGATGCCCTGACGGTCGAACACCACCCCGGCGCCATCCGGCAGATAACCCAGCCGCGTATACAGACGCTGCGCGGCACCGAATTTTCCGGCGACACCAACGCCAATCCCGATATCGGTTTTTCCCTCATGCCGCGCCTGTTCTTCACATTTAGCCACCAGCAACGCGCCGATGCCCTGACGGCGTGCATCAGGCACAACAAACAAATCCTGAATTTCAGGGATACCTAAACGACGAAACGGCGCATAACCCGGAAAGCGGTTATAATGTACATAGCCGCGCAGTTCAGCCCCTTCAAAAGCCGCGAATATCAAACGTTTATTATCATTTTGCTCAAGAAACGCTTCAGAAAAATACGCGGCCTCATCCCACTCCGTAAGCAGGGGCATATCTGCCTCATTTGCGATTTTAATTGAAATTGCGGGGGGCATTTCGCATCCGTTTCGTTATAATCTCAGAACAACGCGGCGAGCCGCATATCCATGAGGAGATAATTCCATGAAACCTGTTTCTAAAAAAGCCTTAATTCTGACCTGCGCCATCGCTGTTCTGGGCCTTTCCAGCCATGCCGACGCCCGCGAAAAAACCCATTCCGGTACCTGGCAAGGGAAGAAACATAGCGGCACCTGGTCTGAAAATGTCAACCGCACCAAGGAATCCGTCACCAAAGACCGCACCTGGACCAATGAAAAAGGCACCGGCACCTCACAGGTTATCAAGAATAAGAATGCTGACGGAACCGGCTGGACCAGCCACAAAACAGGTACCAACCCGAATGGCAAAACTTTTACCTCGGATAATGTCGGCACCAAAACCGCGACTGGCGCGACCGTTCAGGGCACCCATACCGGGCCAAACGGCAAAACCGTCACCACGTCATCGGATATCGTAAAAACCGAAGATGGCCGGGTTGTTACTACCACCGCTACAGGCGCAAACGGCAAAACATCCACCAAAGAAGCCGATTATTCGCACAGCGACGGCAACTGGACCAAGGACGTCACCAAGACCGGCGTTAACGGCAAAGTCCATACCTGGCAGAAAACAGGTACCTACAACCCATAGGACCAAAAGACTAAAATTCCACACCAAGTTTCCCCCTGCGACTGCCCTTCCCCCTCCCTGGGGAAGGGTTTTTTCTTTCTACTTGAAGCCTTTCATTCTATGGGTATGATGTCTTCTGTTAACCAACTATCAGAGAAATATAGAAAATGTCCCAAGCTGCCCCGGCGGTTGCCGCTCCTGTCCCTGCCACCAAAGATATGAAAGATATCGTCGCGCTGTGCAAACGCCGCGGTTTCATTTTTCAGGCATCGGAAATTTATGACGGGATTAACGGCTTCTGGGATTTCGGCCCACTCGGCACCGAACTGAAAAACAACATCCGCGACCTGTGGTGGAACGCGATGGTGAAATGCCCGCCAATCGGCCCGGACGGCGAACCTGTGCGCATCGTCGGCCTCGACTCCGCCATCATCCAGAACCCTAAAGTCTGGGTTGCCTCCGGTCACGTGGGTGGCTTTGCCGACCCGATGACCGATTGCAAGGAAACCAAGAAACGCTACCGTGCCGACCATTTGGTCGTATTCAAACCGAACGATGGCTCCATGCCGTGGATCGCCGTACAAGCTGGTGATGATCAGAAACAACTGCTCGAAGCGCGCATCAAGAAATTCGCCAAAGGCAAAACCCCGGCTGATTATAGCGCCATACCCTTTGATAAAGTTGCACTGGCTGACATTCCAAATATCCTCGCGCCGGAAGCATCCAAACATGGCTCACTCACCGAACCACGCGCGTTCAACCTGCTGTTTGAAACCCATACCGGCCCTATTCAATCCGATGATAACAAAGCCTATCTGCGCGGTGAAACGGCCCAGGGTATCTTCATCAATTATAAGAACATTCTCGACTCCAGCCGCGTACGCGTGCCGTTCGGTATCGCACAGGTTGGCAAGGCCTTCCGTAACGAAGTCAATCCGCGTAATTTCATCTTCCGTTCGCGCGAGTTTGAGCAAATGGAAATGGAATGGTTCTGCCACCCGGACGAAGCCGATATGTGGTTCGATTTTTGGATGGAAGAACGCCGCAAATGGTGGCTGTCCATCGGCGTCGGCAGCGACGATATCATCTTCCGCAAACACGAAGCCGACGAACTGGTATTTTATTCCAAGAAAACCTTCGACGTTGAATACCGCTTCCCGTTCACCGCGCCGGGCTTTGGCGAACTCGAAGGCATCGCCTACCGCACCGATTACGACCTGACCCAGCACAGCAAGCATTCCGGTGCGAAACTTGAATATATGGACCCGATGGACAACACCAAACGCTACCTGCCGCATGTTATCGAACCGGCGGCTGGCTTGACCCGTGGCGTCCTCGCTGTCCTGTGCGAAGCCTACACGGTTGATCCGAACCGCCCGGCGGGCATGTACATGAATTTCCATCCGAATGTCGCGCCGATCAAGGCCGCCATTCTGCCGCTCACCGAAAAAGACGGCCAGCCGGAAATCGCGCAGAAGCTTTACATGGATCTGCGTCAGGATTTCATGGTCGAACTGGATATCAAGCAGAATATCGGCAAGCGTTACGCCCGTCAGGACGAAATCGGCACGCCGTTCTGCTTTACGGTCGACACCGAAACCGCCAGCGATAATAGCGTTACCGTCCGTCACCGCAATACGATGAAACAGGAACGCGTTGCCATCGACCAGGTGAAAAATTACCTGCGTGAAAACATGGCCAAGATGGTCAAGTAGGATAATCCCTCTCCCTACCTTAAGGAGGGAGAGGGATTAAGGGAGAGGGAGGTATTTTTAAGGCAGTAACAACTGTTTGTGCCTAAACATACCTCAACTCCCTCTCTCCTAACCTCTCTCCCTCTTTAAAAAGAGGGAGAGAGAAAAATTAGGCGTTTCAACTGAAGCTATCGAAAATGAGGTATGAAATAGCATGACGCATCGCATTCACATCATCGCCACCGGCGGCACGATTGACGCGGAGTATTATCCGCCCCTGGAAACCTCCGTACCCAACAAGCAATCGGTCATTCAGGAATATTTCCAGGCGAAGATAAAACCCTACGCCGATGTCACGTTTGAAATTCTGTTTATGCTCGACAGCGGTGATCTGACAGACCATCACCGGGCCCTCATGGTGGACGCTATTCAAAAAAACGCTGCTGATAAAATCATTATCTGTCATGGCACCAATACCATGTCCGAAACCGCCACATATCTGGAAAATAATCTGCAAAACAACAATAAAACCATTATCTTGACCGGGGCGATGATACCGCTCAAGGAATTCGCGATGAGCGACGCCGGGTTTAACCTCGGTTTTGCGACAGCCGAGGTTATGCGCCAACCACAAGGTGTGTATATCTGCATGAACGCCCGTACGTTCCCCGCAGGCAGTGTGGTAAAAAACTTCCAGGAAGGCCG
>CAMLMM010000029.1 GCA_946481105.1 uncultured Alphaproteobacteria bacterium | reverse complement strand
TGATGGAATTGCCGGTCGGCGATATTGATTTTGCCACCACACTGCCCCCGGACGAGGTGCAGAAAAAACTGACCAATGCTGAAATCAAAACAGTCCCCACCGGAATAGACCACGGCACGGTAACGGCTGTGATTAACGGGATTGGTTATGAAATCACCACGCTCCGCCGCGATGTGGAAACCGACGGCCGTCATGCCAAAGTAAAATTCACGGATGACTGGGCCGAGGACGCCGCACGGCGGGATTTTACCGTAAATGCCGTATATACCGACAAACAGGGACATATATATGATCCACTCGGCACCGGACTGACCGATATTGCCAAACGCAAAATCCGGTTTATTGGCAATCCGGAGGAACGAATTACCGAAGACGCATTGCGCATCCTGCGCTTTTTCCGTTTTCATACTATTTATGGGCGCGGGCAACCGGACGCAAAAGGCCTCGCCGCCTGCACCGCCCTTGCCCCGACCATGAAGAAATTATCGCGGGAGCGCATCACCAAAGAATTCTTTCTGCTACTCGCCCACCCCAGCGCCCCGAAAACACTTCAGGTGATGGCAGATAGTGCCATCCTGCCTGACATTTTGCCCAAAAATATAAATACGAAACGTATCGAACAATTTATGAAATTCCAGTCTAAGGGGAATTCACTCGAAAAAGATCTGATTTTGGCTAGCCGGCTGTTTCTGTTCCGCAACGCTGCGTCAATTAAAAAGGATTCCCAGTTTATGCCGTTGATATTGAATAAAAAAATTCAGGCTTATTTAGAAACTCTGGCTTGGTTAAATTACAAAACACTACGTATTGATTTGCAAAAAATCAGGGAATTACTCTATCGGCATGGGCCATTTCTGACGCGTGCTATCCTCGATATAACCGCCACCTTGCAGGGCTCGCCCCCCCGTGACCACCAACGTTGGTTAAAGCTGCTGAACGACACAACAGTCCCGGTTTTTCCTGTTACCGGAAAAGACCTGCTCAAAGCCGGGATTCCATCCGGCCCCATGATGGGCGACACACTGAAAAAACTTGAACAAGCCTGGATTAAATCCGGTTTTAGCCTGACCAAAACCGAAATTTTGGCAAAACATTGATTTTTTCAAGTTTTTAGTTTGATTTTTATTGCGTTATGGTGAATGCCTATGGCATATCACGGCCATGAAAACATATAATGACGACCTCAAAATACTAAATCGTCGCGCAAAGCGACTTTTCGGGCCTATGTATAAGAGTGCGTAAAGCCACATGTGCAGCCTTTGGTAGCCAATTTCGCAGCCGCCATCACCGCCGTGCCCTTGAACGAACAAACTGCAGAAGCCTATGACCTACTGAAAACTGTCTTTGATCGCGCTGCCGAGACCGACCGTCACACTGGCCTAAATATCATGGTACAAATGGTAGATGCTATGCAGGTCAATCAGGGTAAACTGGCAGAAAATTATGCAGGCCAGCTAATCGCCAACACTTTTCAGGCCAAATTGCGCGAAAATCCAACTGATTTGCCCGGGGAAATAAAAATGGCCGAGCAGTTGCTTAGCCGTGTTGCAAAAACGCCCGAAACTCAGCAGCCAGTTGCGCGCCTTCTCAGGGAAGCCGCGTACAAATTAAACGCCGCCAATACCAGCGATGACCAGCATGTAACAGATATTACGCAAGCCGCCTATGCTTTAGCCGAGAAATATCTGCCAACCACGCGGCCTGTTTTACGCTTGAAGCCTCGCAATCCGGCGTAATCAAGTCCACTTAACCTCGGGCGGCATGGACATCAGAATGGCCTCGGTATTGCCACCTGTTTTCAGGCCGAACTGGGTACCACGATCATAGAGCAGGTTGAACTCGGCGTAACGCCCCCGGCGGACAAGCTGATGTTCGCGGTCTGCTTCATTCCAGTCCTTATTCATATGACGGCGGACGATGGCCGGGAAAATATCCAGAAACGTCTCGCCCATATCGCGGACAAACGCAAAATCAGCCTCTGTATTCCCTGAATTCAGGTAATCGTAAAATACACCGCCTACGCCGCGATGCTCATCCCGGTGCGGCAGGAAAAAATATTTATCCGCCCACTCTTTATATTCCGTGTAATAGCTGGGGTTATGCCGGTCGCAGGTCGATTTCAGCGCGGCATGAAAATCCGCCGTGTCCTGCGCGTCCGGGTTGACCGGGTTTAAATCGATACCACCGCCAAACCATGATTTTGACGTGATGATATGCCGCTGGTTCATATGGATGGCGGGCACAAAGGGGGATTGCATATGTGCCACCAGCGAAAGGCCGCAGGCCCAGAATTCCCCGCCATTATCCTGCGCGCCGGGGATTTTTTCGGCAAATTCTGGACTGAATGTCCCGTGTACAGTCGAAATATTCACGCCGACCTTTTCAAAAACACGCCCGCGCATGACCGACATTTCGCCGCCACCCCCATGACCGCTTGGGTCCGGGCGCTCCCACTGCTTCCGCTCAAACCGTCCGGGGGTTTTATCCGCATGACGCGTCCCGGTCAGTTCATCTTCCAGAAGCTCAAATTCGGCGCAGATACGGTCACGCAGGTCACGCGTGAACACAGGCATTTCTTTTTTCATATCAATTGTCATGGTTTTACTTTCGTACCTGGCGCAGGGCTTCGGACAGCACGATGGCGCCCGCCATCGCGACATTAAAGGAACGGGCCGTCGGGGCAAGTGGAATTGTCACCTTATGGACAATCTGCTGATGTACATCCTCGGGGACACCCGCGCTCTCACGGCCTAGTAATAGAATATCCTCCGGCTGAAACTGAAAATCTGTATAAGATTTATCTGTCTTGGTTGTCAGAAGGACGATACGCTGAGTCTTGAAATGTTCTGTAAAAACATGCCAGCTTGTATGCCGCGTAATCTGCGCCTGATCAAAATAATCCATGGCCGAGATGCGTATTTTTCGTTCATCCCATAAAAAACCAAATGGCTCAATAAGGTCCAAGGGTACGCCAAAAGCAGCGGTCAGGCGTATTAAAGCCCCGGTATTCTGGGGGATATCAGGCTGGTAGGCGGCTAATCTCATAATGCAGTGAGTATCACATTAATATTTTTAGTCAAAGGGTTGACGAAGCGGGCAAGATACGTCAGAAGGGCTGGATTTTATGGCCCGAATGATTTAGAAATACCTGTCTGATTATTCGATTGTCGAAACCCGAATCAAACCAAAGAAATACAATGTCTGCAGATCATTCCTCCCATTCCTGTTGCCATGGCGACCAATGCTGTGACTCTCCCCGTGAAAACGCCCAGAAAGAATGCTGTGGCAGCGAAAGCTGTTGCGAGCCGTCACGCCGTGACTTCCTTTATATGACCGCTGGCGCGATGGCCGCGGTCGGTGCCGGCAGCGTTGCCTGGCCGTTTATCGACCAATTAAACCCGGCGGCGGATACGCTGGCCATGTCCACCACCGAAGTGGACATCGCCTCGGTTGCCGAGGGACAATCCATTACGGTTATGTGGCGCGGCAAGCCGGTATTCATCCGTCACCGCACCGCTAAGGAAATCGAAGAAGCCAAAGCTGTCGATGTATCCACCCTGCGCGACAAACAAGATGACAAGGCGCGTGTTCAGAAAGAACAATGGCTGATCGTTATCGGCGTCTGTACCCATCTGGGTTGTGTGCCGCTCGGTCAGAAAACCGGTGAAATGCGCGGTGAATATGATGGCTGGTTCTGCCCATGCCATGGATCCGCCTATGACACGTCCGGCCGTATCCGCAAAGGCCCGGCGCCGAAGAACCTCGAAGTTCCAGGCTACACATTCGTCAGCGATACCCTCGTCCGTATCGGCTAATCACTAAGGCATTAGGAGAAAAATATGTCTGCTGGTCCCCGCACCCCTTTCCAAAACCCGGTCGTTGAATGGGTTGATTCACGTCTGCCGATTTTTACGATGATGCAGAAAGAATACGGCGTCTTCCCGACCCCGAAAAACTTCAACTATTTCTGGAATTTCGGCGCGATTGCCATGTTCATGCTGGTGACGATGATTATCACCGGTATTTCCCTGGCCATGCATTACACAGCGAATACTGGTTTAGCCTTCGATAGTGTTGAGCGCATTATGCGTGACGTTAATTACGGCTGGCTGCTCCGCTATATTCACATGAATGGCGCATCCTTCTTCTTTATCGCCGTATATGTTCACATTTTCCGCGGCATGTATTACGGATCTTACAAAGCCCCACGCGAATTGTTGTGGATTTTCGGCGTGGTTATTTTCCTGCTGATGATGGCGACCGCTTTCATGGGCTATGTACTGCCGTGGGGCCAGATGTCCTTCTGGGGCGCTACCGTTATTACCAACCTGTTCTCGGCGGTTCCTCTGGTGGGCAACTACATAGTTGAACTGCTGTGGGGCGGCTTTTCGGTCGATAACCCGACACTGAACCGTTTCTTTGCCCTGCACTACCTGCTGCCATTCGTGATCGTGGCCGTCGTGTTCCTGCATATCTGGGCACTGCATATGACCGGTTCCAACAACCCGACGGGTATTGATGTGAAAGGTCCGCAGGATACACTGCCCTTCCACCCATACTACACGGCAAAGGACAGTTTCGGCCTGGTTGTATTCACTTTCCTTTACGCCATGTACATTTTCTTCATGCCAAACGCGCTGGGCCACCCGGACAACTATACTCCGGCTAACCCGCTCGTAACCCCGGCGCATATCGTGCCTGAATGGTATTTTCTGCCGTTCTACGCCATCCTGCGTGCCGTTAACTTCGATATTGGCATTCCATTCACGGATGTTGTGTTTGTCGAAGCCAAGCTCGGTGGCGTTCTGGCCATGTTCGGTTCGATCATTCTGGTTATGGTGATGCCATGGCTCGATAAGCACCCTGTACGCTCGGCAAAATATCGTCCGCAATTTCGTATTGCGCTGCTGGTATTCGTCGCGACCGTATTCGGTCTGGGCAAAATCGGCGGCATGCCAGCTGATACACCGCTGATCCACTTCACCGAAACCGCTGTTTTGACAACAACGCATATTGCCCAGTTATTGACGCTTTATTACTTCGCGTTCTTCCTGGTCATTCTGCCATTCCTGAGCAAACGTGAAAAGGCTCTGCCGATGCCCAACAGCATCAACGAAGCCGTTCTTCAATGCAAAAAATCTTCCTGTGGATGTGAGGCTTAATATGACATCGTTCTCGACCCGTAAATTCCTGCTGGCTGGGGCTGCTGTCATGGCGCTGTCCATGCCGTATGCCGCCCATGCAAATGAAGGCGCAACCGAGATGCCGGATGTGAATTTCCCGTTTGAAGGGCCCTTCGGCACCTACGACAAAGCATCTTTGCAACGCGGTCTGCAGGTCTATCGTCAGGTTTGCGCCGGGTGTCACGGCCTGAAACTCGTCGCCTTCCGTAACCTGACGGCCCTCGGTTATACTGATGGTCAGGTGAAAACGATCGCGGCGGAATATACCATTCAGGATGGTCCGAATGACGAAGGCGAGATGTTCGAACGCCCAGGCCGTCCGTCTGACCGTTTCAAGTCCCCATTCGCCAATGATAAAGCTGCGGCGGCATCAAATAACGGCGCCATCCCCCCTGATCTGTCCTTAATTACCAAAGCACGTCACGGCGGCGCTGACTATATTTATGGCATCCTGACAGGTTATAGCGATGCACCGGAAGGCATGACTATTGCGAGTGGACAATATTATAACAAGATAAAAGACGGCCACGTACTGGCTATGCCACCACCTTTGACGGATGGCGCGGTTACCTATGAAGATGGCAGCCCGCAGACGGTTGACCAGTATGCCAAGGACGTCTCGTCTTTCCTGACATGGGCGGCAGAGCCGGAAATGGAACAACGCAAGCGTATGGGCGTAAAAGTTCTAATGTTCCTGGCCGTATTCGCTGTTATAATGTATGGCGTAAAACGTAAAGTATGGCAGAAAGTTCACTAAAAATGGCTGCAGAGAAAACACCACGTGAATATATCCTGAAAGCAAAGCTTTACCGCTTTGTATCGCTGATTTTTATCACGATCGGCGTACTTGTCTTCTGCGTCATGTACATTCAGAACGTCGAAGGGCGCCTGCTGGAAGCCCTGCGCGATCCCATGACCGTGTCTATCTTTCTGATTCCTTTCGTCCCCGCCGCTGTCTTGACGATACTTGCGGATAAAAACGAGCGTAAAGGCCGTGATCTGATGAATAAGGACACACCACCCGCGAAAAAGTAAGACCCATGAAAAATTCCCGGCAGGATGTGCTTGATTTCTGGTTTGAAGAAACGGCCCCTGTGCAGTGGTTTCAGGTCAATCCTGACTTTGACGGATTGATACGCACCCAGTTTCTCAGTCTGTATACACTGGCCACCCGTGGTCTATGCGACAACTGGATGCATGATGCCGACGGGGCATTGGCCCTTATTATCCTGTTTGACCAGTTTCCGCGTAATATGTTCCGTGGATCAGCACAATCTTTTGCCACAGACGATAAGGCCCGTGAAGTGGCGCGTTATGCGCTGGACAAAGGATTCGACCAGATACATCCACCTTTGCGCCGCCGTTTCTTTTACCTGCCGTTTGAACATAGCGAAAATATGGCGGATCAGGAAAAAAGTGTCGCCCTGTTTGAAACGATGCGCGACGACGATCCGCTTGGTTATGATTACGCCCGGCGCCACCGTGATACGATTGCCCGCTTCGGACGTTTTCCTTACCGCAATGCGGTATTGGGCCGGGCCAATACGCCAGACGAAGAGAAATATTTACAGGAAATCAGCCAGAACGGTTGAGCCAACACGCTGAAGCGTGTAAACTAGGAAAAATGTCACCTACCGCTTTCCTTATTCACATTATCGGCGGCGTCTGCCTGTTACTGTTTGGCCTGCGGCTTGTACGGAACGGGGTGACACGTGCCTTTGGCGTCCAGCTGCGCAAAATTATCTCAGTCGCCACGCATAACCGCCTGACTTCATTTTTCGCCGGCATCGGTGTCACAACCCTGCTCCAGAGTTCGACTGCCACCACGATGATTATTTCCAGCTTTGCCGGACAGGGGCTGATTTCTACCACCGCCGCTCTCGCCGTTATTCTGGGTGCAGATGTCGGAACGACACTGGTCGCGCAGGTACTGACATTCGACTTATCCTGGCTCTCTCCTGTCCTGATTATATTCGGATACGGATTTTACTCGGGCAAAGAGCAGGCTGGCGTACGCCGTCAGGTCGGACGTATTCTCTTGGGTCTCGGCCTCATGCTGCTGGCGCTCGGCGTGATAAAACTGTCCGCTGCGCCGCTTAAAACCTCCGAGACATTGCCGCTTATCCTTGCCCCGCTAAACAACGACCCTTTCCTGGCACTGGTTGTGGGAACCTTGTTGACCTGGTTATTCCACTCGTCCCTGGCGATCGTCCTGCTGCTGATGTCCATGGTCAACACGGATGTTATTCCTCTGCATCTGGCATTGACGATGGTGCTGGGGGCCAATATTGGCGGCGTGATAGCCCCATTAATGGCCAGCCTGAAAGACCCTCCACAGGCCGCGCGTATCCCCGCAGGCAACCTCATTATGCGTCTTATCGGGACTTTTGTGGTCCTTGCTTCCTTTGACTGGATCATCCCGCACCTGCCGTATCTCGGTGATGACCAGAGCCGTGTTGTTGTCAATTTCCACATGGCGTTCAATATCGCGCTGGCTATTATATTCCTGCCGCTGCTGGGCTTTATTACCAAACTGGTAACGCGGGCCGTGCCGGATAAGGAAAAATCCCGTGATGACCAATCCCAGCCGCAATACCTGGATGAACGCGTGCTGGAAACCCCGACAGTTGCCTTGACTAATGCCGCGCGCGAAGTTCTGCGCATCGCCGATATGACTGATCAGATGATGCAGACCATGTGGCAGGTATTTCAGAAAAATGACCCTACGCTGATCGCAAAAGTTAAAGCCGCCGATGAAACGGTGGATGCCGTTTATAAGCACCTGAAAACCTATCTGGTACGCATTACCCAAGAGACCATGAACGAAGCCGAAGGGAAGCGCCACTTCCAGATTTTGACCTTTGCGACGAATATCGAACATGTCGGCGATATTATCGACCGCAACCTATTACCCCTCGCGGAAAAGAAAATCCGCGATAAGGTCAACTTCTCGCAAGAGGGGCGGCAGGAACTGGAAAAACTGTTCCAACTGGTCCTTGATAGCGTGCGGCTGGCGCAAACCGTGTTTATCTCCGGGGATGTCCGTCTGGCGCGTCAGTTGGTTGAAGATAAAGCCATCATCAAACAGGCCGAGAAAGATGCCTCGCGCGGTCACCTGACCCGTTTGCAGCGCGGCGTGCCGGAAACCATGGCCACCAGCGACCTGCATATGGATGTGATACGCGACCTGCGCCGTATCAACAGCCTGATGACCTCAATTGCGTATCCAATTCTGGACGATGCGGGTGAACTGCGTCGGTCACTTTTGAAAGATGAGGACACCCCCGTCAACGCATAGGAGCTATCATGACGTATAGCCGTATTATTGTCCTGGTTTTGACAACTTTTTTCCTGCTGTCATCAATTGCCTATGCCGAAATAAATGACTGCCCTGACCCCGACAGCGTTGCAGATAATGTCATGACAAGTTCTGTCTCACGCAACGCCTATAAACAGGCGATTATCATGGGACAGATTACATTTAAACGGCATAACTTCTTCTGTGTAAATGGTCTCAAGATCGTACCGGGGAACAACATGTCTGTGCGGCTCGGAAATGATACATTCCGGGACTTTGACGCACTTGTTGCGGGTAGTGTGGTTGAAATACGCGCAATCCCCGATCCACAACAAAATGTCATGCATGCTACCAATATCGATATGCAATATACGGTGGCCGGTTCCATCTATGATGGGCGCATCGCCACGCGTAAGCCACGTATTCTTGATGAGGAAATAATTTTTAAACCATCTCTGGGGCCTCTCTGCCGCGATAATGAAGACATGTATATCATCAGCGGCCTGCGTGATGAAACATATGATAATAAAATAAGCGCCTTGTATCTCTTATTTGGCAATCCCTCACGCAAGACTGGGGACGCCCCTCTTACACGCCTGACAGGAATTCTTCGCAAAGAAGCCCGCACCGATATGCTGGGCGTGACCTCTTATGATTATAAGATTGGAAATACACGTATCCAGCTTATTCAATTTGATAAACTCGATCCTTATATCGACAAGCACGTCACTGTTATAGGTGCCTGGACCCCGGGGAAAAAAGGATTTTACCTGAGCGCCGATTCAGTTCATGAAACTCCTTTCACGGCAGTTTATAACCCCGCAACAGAACCAACTTATCTATCCCTTCAACACTATCTCGGTAATAAGAGGGCTTCCTATACAATTTATGGCCTACCGATTGATACAATACTTGCTGAAAAATATCTGGCTGACCATCGTCGCGATGATGACAAGGGACGTTACCTTGTGGTCGCGCGCGGCAACCTGATGCCAGAGGCTAAATCTCCCACCTGGCAATCTTTGACCGTATCGGGTTTTATTAATACCGAGATCACGCAAATGCGTCTGCAACGCCGGACCTCTTATTCGTCCGGATCTTGTTATACAGGCCAATAGGGGGGCCTGGGTTTACCCAAAATTAACCAGATTCATGTCATTATTTATGTATATAAACTGAATAGGGAAAAGTCACGAACTGCCCGTAAAAGATTTTTTTGCGGGCTATGTGCTTGAATCTCCGGCATATTGAAGGAACACGAAAAAATCCTACATACATCTAGAGAGTTTCTGTTCCGTTATGCTACAGTTAACCCATTACATCACAGAAAAGGAGAAATGCCATGGCTTTAGCTCAACATGCTGCGTCCTCGAAATCTTCCCATCTCCAATCTCTAGCCGCAAGACATTCTGCCATCGAAGCCCAGCTACATGAACTAAGTCATCATCCATCCGTATCCGATTTTGAAATCCGCAAGCTGAAACGACAGAAGCTGCGGGTGAAAGAGGAAATGGAATCGCTTTAAAGCGATATTTCCTAAAAACAAAACGGCCCTTACGGGCCGTTTTTATTCTTTGTGTAGCCAAAGCCTACGAAGAACGTCCAGTTGATTTCAGGAAGTTCGAGAAATCAAAGCTGGATTTGTCTTCTGCTTCCTGGGCAACAGCTTCTGCAACACGTTTTTCTTTGGCAGCCGCCGCCTCGGCATCCGGGTCACGTCCCAAAGCCTTCAGTCCCTTACGGATTGCCTTGTCCAATTCCTGGTATGTACACAAACCAACTTCAGCCGGGTTGCGTGGCGTCAAATTGGCTGAGTTCGGGTGGGTACGGTCACGAATCGCCTGAATGGTCGGCTTGGTAGTCCCTACCAGTTTGCAGATCTGAGCATCCGACACTTCCGGATGTTGTTTGAGGATATAAGCAATGGCATCTGGTTTGTCATTGCGGCGTGCCACCGGCGTGTAACGTGGGCCTTTGGCACGGACTTTGAGGGCCGGACCGTCACGCTTGATGATTTTCAGGTTAGCGGATGGATCAGCTTCGACACGGGCAATTTCTTCGGCAGTCAGTTCACCGGCCATGATCGGGCTTTCACCGATAATGCCGCGCCCGACTTCTTCATCAGCCAACGCCTGAATTTCGACAACATGCAGGCCGGTATATTCGGCGATCTGCTCGAATGACAGCATCGTGTTGTCAATCAACCATACCGCGCTGGCTTTTGGTTTCAAAGGTTTCGTTGTATCTACATCAGCCATGATTTACTCCTTTGGCATCGGGTCAACAAAAAGTAATGCTTCTCCCCCGCCGATCCGTCCCTTACGGATCACACTGGTATAAAACCTGTCTTATTGGGGAATGTCCTGACTATAGGCATTTTGGCCTGAAAGTACAGTTTTTTCTTATTTTGGATATGAAAAGACCTTGTTATTTGATATAAAAAGCAAAAATCAGGGAGAAAAATATGAAACCAGTCGATAAACCTCTTCTTCCACTGTCGGATCGAGTGCAATGGTTACTGTTGCCTGGCACAATCCCCGCCCTTACCGCAGAAAATTTTGGACCTTCCCTTAAGCTTTATAATGCTGTGTCCCACCGTTTCGCCCTGCGCGACCAGTTCCATCAGGGGGCCGGACAAATGCTGTTAGGCGGGTTCGCCGATCGTATCCGCCGTGACCGCATCGAAGCCTCCCCGGTTTTATTACCGTCTTACCCGGATAAAAGCATTTTTGTCCTGGCTCCCAAAGGCCATAAACAGGAAGCATCTGCCCGGCTACAGGGGATCATTAAAAATTCGCCCGCCTTGCATGATCTGCTGAAAGCGCCTGACCTGATGACGGCTTGGCTATCGGCAAAAACCCCCGAGGGCCGAGTCGTCGGCGGATACGATGTCGATCACCATTTCATGTTTGTTGTAGGGCGTCCTGTGGTTGAGGATGCCAAAGCTTTATTTGGCGTACCAGAAAATTTTGGCCGTTACAAAGCGCGCCCTGAACGCGATCCAGCCTTCCTGTCATCCCATCAAAGGGGTGTCGCTGTGGTCCAATACCCCCAACAGATTGAAAAAGCCCGTCAGCATCTAATGTATTATATGCAAGCCGGTGCCGGCTCCGCTGATCGTCAAGCTTATTGCCTGATAGATGCCGACGTGGCGCGCAGAGATCCAGCAAAAATGTTTGGCCTGAAAGAATCAGGCATTAAGCTGCTTTACCATACGGACGCCGATAAAAAAACCATCCTTCAGACAGCGCAGGATGTAATAAAGCGGCCAGAACCTCCACGTCCCGTCTGAACTGAACTTTAATCTATATATGATGCGCCATCATAGCGCGCATTTTCTTGGCGGCGGCAACCATATTCTCGAGCGCTGGCCTAACTTCGGCCCAGCCACGGGTTTTCAGGCCGCAATCCGGGTTGACCCATATCTGTTCCGATTTCAATACCAGCGCCGCTTTTTCCAGCAGCTTGACCATTTCATCTACTGTAGGAATACGCGGCGAGTGAATATCATACACACCCGGCCCGATGTCATTCGGGTAAGCAAAATCGACAAAGGCTTCGAGCAATTCCATCTGCGACCGCGATGTTTCAATCGAAATTGAATCGGCATCCAGTGCCGCGATAGAATCGATAATATCGTTGAATTCCGAATAGCACATATGCGTGTGAATTTGCGTTGAATCCTGTACGCCCGACGCGGACAGCCTGAAACAATCCACCGCCCATTTCAGATAAGATTCACGGTCGGCTTGACGCAATGGCAAGCCCTCGCGGATGGCCGGTTCATCAATCTGAATAATCTTGATACCGGCGCGTTCCAGGTCGACCACCTCGTCACGCAGCGCAAGGCCAATCTGCTGGCAGGTAATGGCGCGGGGCAGGTCGTCCCGCACGAAGGACCAGAACAGCATCGTAATCGGTCCGGTCAGCATGCCTTTCATCGGGCGTTTAGTGAGTGATTGCGCATAGGACGACCAGGCAACGGTCATCGGTTGCGGACGCGATATGTCCCCAAAAATAATCGGTGGCTTCACGCAGCGCGATCCATAGGACTGCACCCAGCCGTTTTGTGAAAACGTATATCCTTTCAGCTGTTCTCCGAAATATTCGACCATGTCGTTACGTTCCGGTTCGCCATGGACCAGAACATCCATATCGATATCTTCCTGAAATTTGACGACGGTGGCAATTTCCTGCTTCATCGCTTTGTCATACTGCGCCAGCGTCAGCTCCCCTTTTTTGAATTCGGCCCGCGCTTCACGTATTTCTTTGGTCTGCGGGAACGATCCGATAGATGTGGTTGGAAAAGCCGGGAGGTTTAATGCAGCCTGCTGCATGGATTTTCGGACAGAAAAAGGCGACTGACGATTATACATTTCGGGTGTCAACGCCGCCATACGGGCCTGCACCGCCTTATCGTGAATACGCGGCGATGTTTCACGGTCTTGTGCAACAGCATCGCTTTCCGCCAGCTCTTTGGTAATGGCCACTTCGCCTTTATCTATGCCGGTCGCTAGTGCGCTGATTTCAAATAACTTCTGCTTGCCGAACGCCAGCCAGCTTTTCAGTTGCGCATCCATCTTGGTTTCATGATCAAGGTCGATGGGACAATGGATGAGCGAACAGCTCGGCCCAACCCATATCCTATCCTTGCCCAACGCGGTGACCGCTTGCTGCGCAACTTTTAGACGCAGACGCAAATGACCCTTCCAGATATTGCGCCCATTCACCAGCCCCAGCGACATGATTTTATCTTTGGGCCAGACTGGCAATAATTTGCTCAACTGTTCCGGCGCGCGTTTCAGATCCAGATGTATTGCCTGCACCGGCAGCCCCAGCGCCAGTTCACCATTATCACGCAACCCATCGAAATAGGTCGCCAGGAAGATATTAATGTCTGTCCCCGCCAGTTCGGCATAGGCTTTTTTCAACGCGTCGCGCTGCGCCTCCGTGATATCGGTCACAAGGATAGGTTCATCTATCTGCACCCATTTAACCCCCTGCACACGCAGGCGCATGAGGATATCGCGGTACACCGGCAATAATGCCGGCAGCAGCGTCAACGGGTCAATTCCGTCCTTGCCCTTGCCGAGCGACAAATATGTGACCGGACCGATCAGCACCGGCACAGGCGTAAACCCCAGCGCCATGGCTTCGGCTGTTTCATCAAAAATCTTGGACGTGGAAATCGCAAAGGATGTCGCGGCGTCAAACTCCGGCACGATATAATGGTAATTGGTATCGAACCATTTGGTCATTTCCATCGCCGGGTTGTTCTTGTCGCCCCGTGCCATCGCGAAATAGGTCTGCATATCGACATTACCGCCCGCCCATTGATAACGGGATGGCACCGCGCCAAGCAGCGCGGTCATATCGAGCATCTGGTCATAGAAGGAAAAATCATTGCACGGGATATGCGCGATACCAGCATCCTGCTGCATCTTCCAGTGCGTCTTGCGCAGATTGACACCGACACCACGCAAATCGGCGAGGCTGATCTCACCCTTCCAGTAAGCTTCGACAGCTTTCTTGAGTTCGCGTTTCGCGCCGATGCGCGGAAAACCCAGATTAACGGCAAGTACCATGATATCAACTCCTGTTATCTATCTGCTGAAACGCGGCCAGTACGATATCGGCCCGGTTCAGTGTGTAAAAATGAATATGCGGCACGTTCAGCGCCATCATATCGCGAATTTGCGTGGCGAGAAAGTCGGCGGCAACGCACGATTCCAGACTATCTGGAACGGACGCCCCGCATTTCACCGCAAAAGACTTAATTTTCGTATAATCACCGATGGGCAACAGACCCGGCACGACCGGGACTTTGATATTACGCCCGTCAAGACGCCCCAGAAAATTCCTGTAAATATCGCTGGTGAAAAAAAACTGGGTTATCGCCCGTGCTGCCCCCGCCGCACATTTCTTCTGAAGCGCAATGATGTCCGCTTCCATCGAAGGCGCATCTGGATGTTTCTCCGGGTATGCGCCGACCGAAATATCGAAGGGATGGCACGCCATCAACGCTTCGACGAAATCACTGGTAAACTGAAAATATTCCGGCCCCTGATATAAACTCATATCCGTACCCGTTGGAATATCGCCACGCACCGCGACCAGATGGCGAATGCCTGACTCCCATAACATCTCGGCATAATCAAACAGGTCGTCTTTTTTTGTACCGAAATAACTTAAATGCGCCCCGACTGTCAGGCCGCATTCCTGCTGCAGGAGTTTACAGGTTTCCAGCGTCCCCGATTTCGTGCTGCCGCCCGCACCAAACGTCACTGTTACGAATTGCGGATTTAACCCAGCAAGTTCCTTCGCCGCCGCCACGAGTTTTTCGGTCGCTGCATCAGTTTTAGGCGGATAGAATTCAAAGCTGATACTTGGGCAAATAGGGCGGGACATAGCCGCCTATCATGCCCCCTAAAGCATTAAAGCAATCTTATTATAAATGACATAACAGGCGAATTACGGCACCAGCGGCTCAATATATTGCCGGACCGTATCCCAAGGGAATCGCACCCAGGTGTTTTGCGGGACTTCCTCAACAAACCAGTCGACCGCGCCGCGCCCTTCCGGCTTCACGAACAGCGTGGCCACGCGCGGATTAACCAGCCGTTCGCGCAGAAGTTTGAGCGTCGCCCCCGTATCAGCCAGATCATCAATCACTAATACATCACGGCCATAATCCGAATGACAATCCTTGAGGATACGCAGTTCCCCCTGCACCATCCCGTCATACGACCCGATACCGATGGTTTCGATATGGCGGATACCCAGTTCGCGCGCGATAATCCCGGCAGGGATAAGCCCGCCACGGGTGACGGCCAGTATTTTGGTCAGTTCCGGTGCCTCCCGGTGAATGCGGGACGCCATAAAACGGCACAAACCCTGAATTTCGTCCCAGGACACGTATTTCTCGGCGATATATCTATTCTCAGACATGATGTTTTTTGTTATCACAAAAACGTTGAACCCCCAAATTGATATATTATCGCAATTAGAAAGCGGCGCCGACCATGACTCTCCCCGTACACCACGACCGTATCCTTATTCTTGATTTTGGGTCACAGGTGACACAGTTAATTGCACGGCGGGTACGCGAAAGCGGAGTCTATTGCGAAGTCTGGCCGTTCAACGCCGCCCCGGAAGATAAAATCCGCCATTTCGCCCCGCGCGGGATTATCCTCTCCGGTGGCCCCTGCTCGGTGCCGGATGAAGACTCCCCACGCATTCCTGAATACGTGTTTGAAATGGGTCTACCGCTTTTCGGTATCTGTTACGGCCAGCAGGCCATGTGCCACCAGCTCGGCGGACTGGTTGAGGGATCAAATCACAAGGAATTCGGGCGCGGCTATGTCGAGATTGTCGAAGACTGCGACCTTTTTCACGGTGTCTGGGCAAAGGGTCAGAAAGAACAAGTCTGGATGTCGCATGGCGACCGGGTCACCCGCCTGCCGGACGGATTCCGTGTCGTGGGCATCTCAGATGGCGCACCGCATTCAGCGGTGGCGAATGACCTGCTGAAATTTTACGGTGTGCAGTTCCATCCCGAAGTCGTGCATACCCCGCACGGGACCGCACTGATTAAAAACTTCACGCATAAAGTCTGCGGTTGCCGCGGCGATTGGACGATGGGCGCGTTCCGTCAGGAAGCGATCGCGAAAATCCGCGAACAGGTCGGTAAAAGCCGCGTTATCTGCGGCCTGTCGGGCGGCGTTGATTCCTCCGTCACCGCTGTTCTCATTCATGAAGCCATCGGTGACCAGCTCACCTGCGTCTATGTCGATACAGGTTTAATGCGTCACGGCGAAAGCGAACAGGTCGTGTCCATGTTCCGCGACCATTACAACATTCCGCTCATCCATGAGGACGCGTCCGAACTCTTCCTCGGCAAGCTCGCGGGGGTCACCGACCCGGAACAGAAACGCAAGATTATCGGCGGGTTGTTTATCGACGTGTTCGATGCCTGCACCAAGCGTATCGGCGGAGCCGACTTCCTCGCGCAGGGAACGCTCTATCCGGATGTTATCGAATCCGTGTCCTTTACCGGCGGCCCATCGGTCACGATTAAATCGCACCATAATGTCGGCGGCCTGCCCGATTACATGAAACTGAAACTGCTGGAACCAATGCGGGAACTGTTCAAGGACGAAGTCCGCGCCCTCGGTCGTGAGCTCGGCATGAATGAAGATTTTATCCGCCGCCATCCCTTCCCCGGCCCCGGCCTCGCCATTCGTATCCCCGGCGAGATCACGCGGGAGAAACTCGAGATTCTCCGCAACGCCGACAAGGTGTATATCGAGGAAATCAAGAACGCCGGACTCTACGACACAATCTGGCAGGCCTTCGCCGTGCTGTTGCCCGTCAAGACCGTGGGTGTCATGGGCGATGGCCGCACCTATGACCATGTCTGCGCCCTGCGCGCCGTCACCTCCAGCGACGGCATGACCGCCGACTACTTCCCCTTCGACCACGCCTTCCTTGGACGCGCCGCGACCCGCATCATCAACGAAGTCCGCGGCATCAACCGCGTGGTGTACGATATCACGTCCAAACCACCGGGGACGATTGAGTGGGAGTAGCCAGTAAAGGGATATACACAATGAAATGTAATCAATGTGAAAAGCCAGCTCTCTATCAGTATGAGAATATTCATTTCTGTTTGGATTGCTACCATAAAATAATACAAATTAATAACATTCAGTTTTTGCAAGCTGCCGCAATGGCTAACCAAGCACTGGATGATATGGATATGGTGACTGGTATGAGAACAACAGGTGGACGAGTACCAGTGGCTGCTTTAGCAATGGCAGCAAGAGGATCTGATAGGAACGTGTATAACAATATAAAAATTAATCAATCTACAGTCGGCATATTGAACACAGGTGATCTTGCTAAGATAGATGCTGTTATAACTCTTTCTAAAGAAACCGATATTGAACAGATAGGTATGCAGCTTAAAGAATTAACTCAAGCAATTGTAGATTCAAAAGAGAATTCGGACAATGAAAAACAGGAACTAATTGATTTAGTAAGGTCCATAGCTGAACAGATTCAATCGAGCCGAAAAAAATCAGTCATAATTTCCCTACTAAAAGGCTTTGAGGCTCGTATTCAGACTGTTAGCGCAGCCATTCCAATCTACGAAAAAATGAAACCAATGATCCAAGCTTTGCTTGATAATATCGGCTGATAAGTAAGCCATTGCACGTTAAAATCTGCTGCGTTAATTTGTGTTTTTAATGAAGGAATAAAATGTTAGTAAAAGATATTGGCATTGCTCAAGTTACTTTTGGTTCTATGGGAGAATGGTCTCCAAATCACAAGATTGCAATTGGTGAGTTTTTAATTGCTTGTTCGCAGTGGGAATATGTTTACGAACTTCTTTGGAAAGATTTACACCCTTCTGATAATGTTTTTTTAGATCGTATGAAAGATGCAGATCGGAAAATTCTGAACAAGGATTCTCTAAAGAACGCTTTAGTGTGCAAAGGTTCTGCACAATGCCTTGAAATAAAGATGTTGATTGAGTATCTGGAATCTAAATATCGTGGAAACCGTGACACCATGGTCCACGGTTTCTATCATGTTTACGAAGGAAATGCTTTGATAAGCCACATTACCAATCGTAAAGACGATATTATTGGTGAAGAACTAAACAGCAATTCCTTGAGCAACAATGCAAATGATATCAACGATATTGTTAATAAAATAAATTCTTTAAGAAGAAAAGAGTTTCATCCCGACCAAAGAATAGTGGCGGTGTCTGCAGCAGTAGTACAACGATAATATTCTGTGTTCTTTGTAGTGAAAAGCCTTCCTATACATCCCCTCACCCGTCTTCGCTACGCTCCGCCGAGGCAAGCCCTGCCCTCTCCCACAAGGGAGAGGGTTCAAAGTAAGCTTTGCGTTTCCTTGCGTGCCTTGCGTTTTAACACTTTAAAAGAAAATATTTGATTACAGACCGGGATGACCTAAGTTTAATCCGTTATATATCTCTCACCCGAACAGGAGTGTGCCTGATGACAACATATAAACAGATAGGAATGCTGGCGGTGGCTCTGACCCTGCTGGTAACACCCCCCGCCCTTGCCGACAGTCACAAGCACGGCAAAAGTGGCAAATCCGGCAAGACCACCATCGCCATTGGCAGCGATGACCGCACCATTTTACGCGGTTACCTGGCCGAAGGTTATCAGGCCAAATGCCCGCCGGGCCTTGCCAAGAAACATAATGGTTGCCTCCCACCCGGTCAGGCGAAGAAACGCTATATAATCGGTGAGCCCCTGCCGCGTGATGTCGTGTTTTTCCCTGTTCCCGATGATATCCTGGTGCGGTTGCACCCTGCCCCTGTCGGCTATCGTTATGTGCAGGTTGATACCGATATCCTGCTGATTGGCGAGGCGACGAAAAAGGTCATTGATGCGGTGACATTACTCTCCGCCGTCGGAAATTGATGCCGAAAACTGTCTGTTGCATTACGCCCCCATAATATAGGGGGAAAAAACTCTGAATCTATGCTTTAATCAGGGGCGACCTATGGTCGCAGCACTGATATCGGGGAATGCATTGTGACAATTCTAGTAACAGGCGGGGCCGGCTTTATCGGGTCCAATTTTATCCGGCATTTTCTTGCTTCGGCCCCAGTGGACGCGGTCGAGCCTGTTATCATTCTGGACAAGCTGACTTACGCCGGAAATATGGAGTCGCTGGCCGATTGCCTGGGGGGACATGCCCGGACAGTCCAGTTCGTTCACGGAGATATCGGAAATCCAGACCTGATCACCGCGCTTTTGCAACAGCATACCCCGCGGGCCATTATCAATTTTGCGGCGGAAAGTCATGTGGACAGATCCATCCACGCGCCCGAAGAGTTTATCCAAACCAATATTGTCGGAACTTATCGCCTGTTACATATGACCCAGCACTGGTGGGCACAGCAAAATGAGGCCTTCAAAACCGCTTTCCGGTTTCTGCATGTCTCCACCGATGAAGTATATGGGTCGCTGGCTGAACATACTCCGCCCTTTTGTGAAACCAGCCGTTACGAACCCAACAGCCCCTATTCCGCGTCCAAGGCTGCATCTGACCATCTGGTGCGCGCCTATTACCACACGTATGGCCTGCCGGTCCTGACCACCAATTGTTCCAACAATTACGGGCCGTATCAATTTCCCGAAAAACTAATCCCCTTGATGATATTGAATGCGCTGAACGGCAAAGACCTTCCGGTATACGGGGATGGATTGAACGTCCGTGACTGGTTATACGTGACCGATCATTGCCAGGCTATTCTCGACATTCTGGCGCATGGCAAGGTTGGGGAGGTTTATACTATCGGCGGCGGCAATGAAATGAAAAACATTGATGTGGTTACGATGATCTGTTCATTTCTTGATGAAATGAAGCCTCGGGAAAATGGCCTGCCCTATACGTCCCTGATAAAATATGTCGACGACCGCAAGGGGCATGATCGGCGATATGCCATCAATAACTCAAAAATAAGCACCGAACTGGGATGGAAACCGCGTTACGATTTTGCATCGGGGCTGCGCCAAACTGTGCGGTGGTATCTGGACAACCCTCAATGGGTTGCTGGTGTGACTTCCGGTTCTTACCGGGAATGGGTTGATAGATAATCCCTGTAACTGCTGTTCCCCATGCGATCCGCAAGGGTATGAAAATCGTCCTGCCGACTGTCTTCGTCCTTATTGACTCTCTGCCGCACGTTTCAGGCGGTCATTGATGGCGATGCCGATACCCGTATGCGGGATATCCATGACTGCAATCGTCTTATGGTCGGCGCGGTCGAGTTCACGCAGATACGCGAATAAATGCGCGGCAGCCTCGAGCAAGTCACCCTTGTCGGACAGATTGCGGAATGATTCCGGCGGCAGGGAGTCGGCACGTCCGCCGCCCCTGATACCCATGAACTTGATTGACCCAAAGGCGAGCAACGCCTCCCCCGGTTCCACATCCACCGCGCGTAAACGCACCTTCGTGCGCGGCGCGTAATGACGAAGGAGTTGCCCCGGCGAGCGCGGCTTTTCTTTCACCTCTAAATCATATGTCACTGGCATATCGAGCAGCTCCGAAATTTCTTCGGCGGTCACGGCCCCCGGACGGACAATCACCGTTTCCGGCCCTGACAAATCCACGACCGTCGACTCGAGGCCGTATTGTGTCGCCCCGCCTGCGAGGATGAGTGGCACGGCATCACCGAGACTTTCCAGCACATCACGCGGCGCGGTCGGGCTAAGCTTGCCGGACGCATTCGCACTCGGCGCGGCAATCGGCACACCTGCTGCCGCGATTAATTCCAGTGCGACTTTATGATCCGGCACGCGCAGCGCCACCGTGTCCAGCCCCGCGCAGGTCAGGTCGGCGATACGCCCGCCTTTCTTACGTGGTAAAATCATCGACAACGGCCCCGGCCAGAATTTATCGGCGAGCGACAACGCCCGGTCATCGAATATGGCTTCATCGCGCAGCATATCGAGGCTGTCGCCATGCGAAATCAGCGGATTGAAATGCGGGCGACCCTTGGCGGCAAAAATCTTGGCGACTGCCACACCGTTGGTGGCGTCCGCGCCCAGGCCGTACACCGTTTCCGTTGGGAACGCGACCAGATCCCCCGCCTGTATCAGGGCGGCGGCTTCGTGCAAAACCTCGGGGGATGGGGCCAGAATGCGTGTCATGCGCTGCTCTTAGCTTAATTCCTGTGTGTTTCGCAACACTCAGTTGTGAAATTCTTGAATTTTGGGCGGAAATGGGGTTAATAAAGGGCGATACGAGGAAAATATGGCAGGAAAAATCATTACAGTCGCCCAGCATAAAGGCGGCGCCGGAAAAACCACCCTGTCGGCCCAGCTGGCCGCAGCCTTTGCCGAAAGCGGCGCGAAAGTCCTCCTGATGGATGTCGACCCGCAGGGCTCGCTCACTGACTGGCACAAGGCACGCACCGTGACCCTCGGCCGCAAGAACACGATTATGCTGGTCCAGACACAGGGCTGGAAAATGATGCGCGAACTGCCGCACCTCCAGAAACAATTCGACCTTATTATCATCGACACCCCGCCGCATGCCGAAAGTGAATCGAGCATCGCCATTCGCGGAGCTGACCTTGTCCTGCTGCCGATCCAGCCCTCCCCGCTCGATATCTGGGCGTGCGGGCCGACGATTAAAATCGCGCTGACGGAAAAACGTAACCTGATGCTGGTGATGAACCGTGTGCCGCCGAAATCGAATTTGAACGGCACCATCATGGAAAAACTGGATGCCATGAATATTCAGGTGGCCCGTCAGACACTCGGTAACCGCGTGTCCTATGCCGCGAGCATCATGAAAGGCCTCGGCGTGGTCGAGAGCGACCCGCGCAGCACCGCCGCCGATGAAATCAACGCGCTGCTTAAGGAAATCAAAAAAAGCAAAGCGTTTAAGGGCGACTCAGCTAAGGCGGCTTAATCGTCCCTCACCCTACCCTCTCCCGAGGGGAGAGGGAGTTATCGTCCTTTCAAGTCCTCTCCCTCCGGGAGAGGATTTAGGTGAGGGATGGTTTTCTTACAAGATGCCCACCCGTCATTGGACGTGGCGCGGCGGTCGTGGTCGGGAATGAAATCGGTAGACCCAGCATCGACCGCACAGCCATATAAGCGAAGCCTTCGGCCTCCAGCGCATCCCCATTCCAGCCCAGCACATCGACCGGACGCACAGGTACATTGAATAGTGCCGCCAACCCGTCCATCATCGCCTTGTTATGCCGCCCGCCGCCCGTGACATACCATGCCTG
The DNA here is from genome assembly GCA_946481105.1 of uncultured Alphaproteobacteria bacterium. The sequence goes on along the minus strand of CAMLMM010000029.1, from coordinate 830 downwards.
CGCGGGCTGCGGGAAATGTTCGGCCGCTTTGCCGATTGACGCCACAGTAAATGCAGTGAGTGTCGCCACAGCATCAACCAGTGGAAAATTGGATACGGTTTTCACATCCCATGCGCCCCGGTCGAGCGATTTCGGTGGACGCGTGACAAAAAAACTATGCGCGAGCCAACGGCTTAATACATCGGCATCCGCACGGCCTGTTTTCGCTAGCGCCCCGTCCCAGTCACATTTCTCGCCTGTCGCCTGCAGGATAATATCATCAACCAACGCATTGCCTGGGCCGCAGTCAAAAGCCAGCAGATTATCTTCGCCCGGACCTATCCACGTGACATTCGACACGCCGCCGATATTCAAAATCGCCACCGGCGTATTCAAATACGACGCCTTGGCGCGGGCGGCATGATAGACAGGTATAAGCGGTGCCCCCTGCCCGCCCGCCGCGACATCTGCCGTGCGGAAATCATGCACGACATCTATACCCAGTTCCCGTGCGAGCAATGGGCCGTCACCCAGTTGCCACGTAAATTTTCTATCCGGGTCATGGGTAATTGTCTGGCCATGAAACCCGACCAGATCGATATCGGTTTTATCCAGTCCTTCGCGCAGTAAAAACGCGCGTACAGCATCCGCATGGGCAAGTGTCAGTTCACGCTCGACCGCCGCAATCTCCCCGGTCATGTTCCGTTCGCCGAAACAGGCGCGGATGCGTAAGCGCAAATCATCTGGATACGGGGCATAATAAAACCCCTCGGCCACGACGGAATCGCGCCCATCCGTTTCAATCAGCGCCACATCCACGCCGTCCAGTGACGTGCCGGACATCAGGCCGA
>CAMLMM010000028.1 GCA_946481105.1 uncultured Alphaproteobacteria bacterium | reverse complement strand
CGCGATAATGGTCGGGGATTTCAGATTATGCAGCACGTTACGGACGCCGGTGCGGGCGGGCTTTGGCACCACGTTGCGATATCCTTTCGCCACTGGTTCCAGCACTGCCGTGTCAATCGCGTTATTGAATTTGAAAATGCCGCGGTTCATCCCCTCCAGCGGGTCGGAGACTTCACCGGTAGACTGGCTGGCGCATGAGGTTAGAAAAGCACCCACAACAACGAGGGTGAGTAAATTTTTTACATTCGTTTTTGATATCATTTCCAGGTCCCGACCATACGTACCTGCGCGAAGCAGGCTGTTTCGTTTTTTCTTCACACCATTTCAACAGGAACATCTTAGAAAGAAGTTAAAAACCCGTTTTGCGGCAAAAAATACACACTGAGAAATGACGTGAAACCTAGGTTTCGTCAAGAAGATGCAAAGCTGAACTTTCAGAAATGTTGCAAAAATACTACAGTTTTTAACCATCTTCAAAGGTCAGTAAAACTGTGCTGCCCAGCATGGATGCGATTAATGCTGGGCTCCAGGCGGCCAGAAAAACAGGCAGCTGGTGTGATGTTCCTAAAGCCTGCAGAAAATTCGATAGGATAAAGACAGTAAACCCGGTCATTATTCCTATTACGACAAATGCAAATGTCTGCCCCTGCCGCTGCTGACGCAGGGCCACGCATGCGGCCAGAATTATCATCGCCATATAAAGGAAAGGCTGGGCCAGAAGCGACTGAAAATGGATTCGAAGGCGGGTTGAATCAAATCCGGTATTATCCAATGTCTGGATAAAGGAAGGTAACGCCCAAAAACCCATCGACCGGGGACTTGAAAAACTATCTTCGATCTCATTGGGAGTGAGTGAGGTTTTGATTTCAGCCCTCCCCAGACGTCTGGATTTTTCATTCGGAATGTTCAAAACAGAATCTTTCAGTACCCATTTTCCAGGAGTCAGTTCCGCCACGGAGGAATCCAGACGTTTGCTGAAACTATCGTTGTTGTCATAGAACAAAGCCATGACGTTCAGTAGCCGCCAGTCTGGGTCGATACGCGCCGCATGAAGTACAGTGTATCCGCCTTCAACTTCCTGCCGCAGCCATAAGCCCTGGTCGAATATGGCAACAATGCTGGTGTCATTGCTTTTAAGGAATTTCTGCTCCAGCTGCGCATATTTGGTATAAAGGGCTGCCCCCAGGGGATTGAGCACTGTCACCATAATGGCGCCGGCGGCAAGAGCCACCAGCAGGATAGGCGATAAAAATTGCCAGACGGAAATACCTGCCGAACGGAGTACGACCAATTCCTGACGCCGCGACAATTGCCAGAAGGTGAACAGGGCGCTGAATAAAACGGCAAACGGCGCAATGGTGTTCATGACATCGGGCAGTTTCAGCAGGCTCATCTTTATCAGCAGGGAAAAACCGATGCCCTCGCGCCCGGTGGAACGGCGCAGCAACTCGACCGTGTCGAACAGAAAAACGATACCAGCCAGCAAAAGCATCATCGCGATAAAATTAAAGGCGTAAATGCGCGCAAGGTAACGTGAGAGAGTGCTGCCGAAAAAGGAAAACATCATCAGACCTTCCCGATAAGTCTGTTGAGGGTGGGGGGAAGGCTCCCCCGTCGCAGAAAATAAAGACTTAGCCCAATCGGCGTAAGTACGCTGATAAGCATTAAGGGAAATCCGACCGAAGACTGTTTCGCCAGATTATATGAGATGAGATAGGCGACCTGCAGAAGGACGATTAAAGTGATGGCCAGCATAATGCGGCGCGACTGCCCGCGGCGGTCATAACCGCCCAGCAGGAGAAAGCTGATGCCAACCAGGCTGAATGCAGGAACCAGAAAAGGCGAGAGGATACGTTTCTGGATTTCTCCTTTGAACTCGCGCTTTGTTTTGCGGTCCATCCTTTCCTTATTTTTATCAACAGAGAGTAATTCGGACAGGGTGCGTTCATCTGGCTCCTGAAAGCGTTCCTTCTTAGTCTTGGCCGTGGTAGGAATATCAATAGTATACCGGTCAAAATCCAGGCGACGTAAGGCGCGTGTCTTAGGGTCAAGTTCCTGGCGAGAGCCGTCATAAACCACGACTTGCTGTCCATTCTCGGATGTCACCAGAATGCCTTTGGCGGCAATCACCGTCGATGGCGGTTTTTCTTTGTTGCGGGAATCGTGAATGATGAGTCCCTGCATATTGCCTGTACTATCGCGGTCGCGGATGTAAATCATCAGGCCGGAAGTTGTGTTGTTGAAAACGCCTTCCTGAAAAATAAAGGAGGACATCTGATCCTTTATCTTTTGCTTCATGGCGAAGCCTTCGGTTTTGCACAAGGGAGCAACCCATCCCATAATAAAAAATAGCGCAATACCAAGCAGGCAGGAAAGAAGAAGGACAGGGCGGCCCAAGCGTAATGGGGAAAAGCCAAGCGCCCTGAGAACGACCAGTTCATTATCCAGCAGCAGGCGGTTATAGATAAATAATACCCCGGCAACCATGCCGATCGGCAAAATGGTTTCAAAAAAGCTGGGAAGTATTAAAAAAGTCTGTGCCCATATCGACCAACCCGACGCGCCGGCATTTATCACCAGATCCAGAAAACGCAGGGACTGGGTCAGAAAAATGACCGCAACCAGAATCATCGTCACAAAAAAAGTGGCGACCAAAATCTGGCGGAGGACATAGCGGTCTACAATCGGCATTGACAGTCTCTTAAGCTGGTGAGAACCTACCAGATATCCAATTCAGACACAACCAAACGGGACCTAAATTATGCCTATAGATACGCCGGAAATTACCCTTGTCGCCACCCAGGCTGTTGCCGATACGGCGGTTGTCACGATATTTGACGACAAAAAGCTGGGCAAAAAGGCGAAGTCTTTGGATAAAGCGCTTGGCGGTGTGCTCCAACACCAGCTGGACAGTCACCCGGTCTTCAAGGCCGATTGCGGCGATATGCTGAATATTGCCTTGCCTGCTAAAGCGCCGTATCTGCGCGTTATCGTTCTGGGCCTGGGCGATGCTAAGAAAATTTCCGTACCGGCGCTGGAAGCCGCCGGGGGCAAACTGGCTGGCGCACTGGCGGCCCATGGCAGTTCTCAGGCAACTTTGCTGAATAGTGACGATCTGGGTGAACAGGAAGAGACAATTCTATCCAGCCTGTTGCTGGGTGTGCAGTTGGGCTCATATCGTTTCGACGGATATAAGACCACCAAAAAGAAAAAGGGTGATGACGCGCGCCTAACGTCATTCATTGTACAGACATCCCAAGCCAAGGCTTTACAAAAACTGGCAAAATCCGTCGCTTCCAAAGCGGAGTCGATTGCGCTGGTGCGCGATTTTGTGAACGAGCCACCCAATAAACTATTCCCATCGAGTTTTGCCGATCGTATTAAAAAGACGCTCACACCATTGGGTATAAAAGTTACCGTGATGGATGACAAACAGCTTCATAAACTCGGTATGGGCTGTCTGCTGGCGGTTGGTCAGGCGTCTGAGAATCCACCGCGCCTGGTGATCATGGAATGGCCGGGAATGACCAAAACCAAAGGCAAGAAGCAAAAACCATTGGCCTTTGTTGGCAAAGGCATCACCTTTGACACGGGGGGGCTGAACCTCAAACCGTTTGAGGGCATGCTCGACATGAAAATGGACATGGCAGGGGCGGCAACTGTTGTGGGCCTGATGAAACTGCTGGCTACGCGCAAATGCAGCGTACCAGTCGTGGCAGCAGTGGCCTTGGCCGAAAACTCGGTATCCGATGAAGCAATGCGACCAAGCGATATCATCACATCCTATAGCGGCAAGACGGTGGAAGTGCTGAACACCGATGCCGAGGGTCGTCTGGTGCTGGCCGATGCGTTGACTTATGTGCAGCAAAAATTCGATCCAAAATTTATCGTCGATCTGGCAACCCTCACCGGGGCTATCATGATTTCGCTGGGGCTGGAACATTGCGGCGCGTTTGTGAACGACAATGCGCTCTGGTCCCAGATTGAAAAGGCCGGTGCCGATACAGGTGAAAAAATCTGGCGCATGCCGCTCGATAAAAACTTCCGCCGCGATATGGATTCTGTATTTGCTGATATTAAAAATATCAGTTCCACTGGGCGTTACGGTGGGTCATGCACAGCTGCTGCTTTCCTGGGTGAATTTATCGATGAGGGGCGCCCCTGGGCTCACCTGGATATTGCCGGGGTCGCAATGAGCAAAACCACGCCGACCTGCCCGGTCCCGTTTGCCAGCGGATATGGCATACGCCTCCTCAATCAATTCGTTGAGGAAAATTTCGGTTGAGTGAATTCGTCTCCAAACCGGGATTGAAACGAGGTGTCTTTACCATTCCGGTAACGACACCTTTTCTCCCTGCGCTGGCAGCCGGAATACTGACGTCCCTAAACTCCTCGCAAACTGATTTGACGGATTGGCGCATTCTGTTGCCAACGCGCCGGGCGTGCCGCGAGTTGCGGGATTCATTTGTGGCGCAGGCAGGTGATCGTCCACTGTTGCTGCCACGCTTGCAATCGATTGGTGATGTCGATGCTGAAGAACTGGATTTGTTCATGAGCGGATTTGGGTTTGAATCCCCGGATATTCCACAGGCAGTCCCATCGCTCGAACGCTTGTTCCTGCTGGCGCAATTGGTGCGGCAGAAAGATACGACACTGACAATTGACCAGTCGCTGGCCCTGGCGCGTGGTCTGGCCCGCCTTATCGATCAGGCACATACCGAAGATGTTGGGTTTGAACGCCTGCAGGATATCGTGCCGGAATCACTCTCGGACCACTGGCAACAGACGTTGAAATTTCTTGAGATTGTCACGGCTTTATGGCCTGCCATTCTAGCCGAGCGTAACCTGATTGACCAGGCTGATCGCCGCAAGCGCCTGATGAAAACGCTGACGGCCTTCTGGGACGCGTATCCGCCATCCACACCTGTCCTTGCCGCCGGATCTACTGGGTCCATTCCCATGACGGCGGCGTTGCTCAAAACTATTTCACGATTGCCACAAGGTGTCGTCGTCCTTCCGGGACTGGATACTGAGATAGATGATACTGCGTGGAATGAAATCGGTCCGACGCATCCGCAGGCAACCATGAGAAATCTGCTCTCGGTGATGGAGGTGCCACGCAATGCGGTGAACATCTGGGCGCAGAATGGGAATGGGCATGACCGCCGTGCCGTGCTGCGGGCCGTGATGGCCCCGGCGGCGGTATTCGGTACACCTTCCCCGGTTGATTTTGCGAGTGGCATGCAGGGATTGCAGATTATCGAGGCCCGCACTGCGCAGGAAGAGGCTGCCACTATTGCTGTCGCTTTGCGCGCCATACTCGAAGATTCAGATAAGACGGCCTGTTTTGTAACCCCCGACCGCATTCTTGCGCGTCGCGTGTTAACGGCTTTGTCCCGCTGGGGCATCACAGTGGATGATAGCGCCGGAGGTGCGTTGGCAGTGACGCCATCCGCAACATTTCTCGGCGCCATTTTGCGACTGGTGCAGGATGAATTTGCACCGCTGCAGTTGCTTGATTTTATTAAGCATCCACTTTTTATCACGCTGTACAAGGATGCCGTGACCGCCTTTGAAAAACAATTGCTGCGCGGGCCGCGTCCTATGGCAGGAATTGAAGGACTCCGCCGCCGCGTGTTACGGCTGGATCCATCAGTCGAAACAGATATATTCGGACGAATGCTGGATCATCTTGCAGCCACCTTCTTCCCCCTCGTGGGCTTGGCGCAGGGAGAGCATAGTATCCAGACATTCTGTCAGGCGCTAATACAGACGGCTGAAGCCTCCGGTGGAACCGCCGAAAATTTCTGGGCCCAGCCGGAAAGCGAAACACTGGCATCATTTCTATCGGGCATCATGGCGGCCGCAGATTATCTGCCGCCACTGACCCTCGATTTATTTGTTGATGTGTTTCATGAGCTTCTGTCACAGGAAAGTTACCGCGCAACTGACCCGCGCCATCGCCGCATTTTATTCCTCGGTCAGCTGGAATCACGCCTGATACGCCGTGATGTCATGATACTGGGTGGGCTGAATGAGGCTACATGGCCGGCCGATCCCGGTCATGACCCGTGGATGTCCCGCACAATGCGGCGCGATTTCGGCTTGCCGACGGCAGAGCGCAGTGTTGGTCTGGCGGCCCATGATTTCGTATCCCATAGCGGTGCAGAGGAAGTGATTATCACGCGCAGCCTGAAGGCCGAAGGGGCCGCGACCGTCCCGGCGCGCTGGCTCGAACGCTGGAAAACATTATTGCAGGCAGAAAACATGCCGCAAGACTGGACGCAGGGGGAATACCTGCACTGGGCCACCATCCTTGATAAGCCGCGGCGCAAATTTTCGCCGCTTCCGGTTCCTGCACCATGCCCGCCTATCACTGAGCGACCCCAAAAATTATCGGTCACCGCCATTGAAAAATGGATGAATAATCCTTACCGGATTTATGCCGAACGTATTCTGAAATTGCACTATCTGAAGCCGGTGGATGAGGATACAACCAGCGCGGAACGCGGCAGTTTCGTGCATGATATTCTGAAGGACTTCATCCTGACATACCCCGGTGAGTTACCGCTTAATTCGCGTGACATTCTGCTGGATGCCGGAGAGCAAAAATTCACTGAACTGGAATATATGGGGCCGCACTGGCATTACTGGTGGCCGCGTTTTGTCCGTATGGTGGACTGGTTCCTTGAAACCGAAACCGGGTGGCGTCACGAGGCGACCCCATGGCTGAGTGAAAAAGAAGCGGCACTTTCCCTTTATGAATCGCGGGACGGGACGCGGCAATTTACCCTGACAGCCAAGGCGGACCGGCTGGATCGGCTGAAAACCGGGGGGGCTTTCGTTATTGACTATAAAACCGGCCAGCCACCTTCCTGGACCAAAGTGGCGCGCGGCCTTGCCCCCCAATTGCCACTTGAAGCCATGATGGTGGAACAGGGCGCCTGGGGCGAGAAAGTTCAGGTTGGCGGCTTCGCCTATTGGCGGATCAGCGGCAGTCATTCCGGCGCGGGAGAGGTCAAAACACCCCGGCAACAGAATATGCGTGACGTGATAGATGCCGCCAGCGAAGGCATACGCAATCTGGTCATCAAATTTGAAGATGCGCAAACCCCGTATATTGCTCTGCCCCCGCAGGGGCGCATTTATGACGACGCAAAACCCTATCTGCATCTGGCACGGACAGCGGAATGGGCCAGTGAATCGGCAGAGGCCGATGATGACATCCCAGATGGGGAGGCTGCCTGATGCCTGTATCACAAACTTATCTGCAGAATGTCCCGGCTGCCCCGGACCCGAATATCCCGCAGCGTCAGGCCGCGAACCCGGATAGCGATGTCTGGGTGGCCGCGTCGGCCGGTTCGGGTAAAACTAAGGTGCTGACGGACAGGGTGTTGCGCCTGTTATTACCGGACCCGGAAGGGCGATGGGACGGTGTGCGTCCCCACAAGATTCTATGTATCACCTTTACCAAGGCGGCGGCGGCGCTCATGGCGCTGCGTGTCCAGAAAAAACTGGCCGACTGGTCGGTAATGGATGATGCCGGGCTTCGCAAAGACCTGAAAGACAATCTGTTCGGTGTTGAACCGGCTGATCATGTTGTCACCGCTGCCCGGCAATTATTTTCTCAAGTACTGGATGTCCCTGGCGGCCTGTCGATCATGACGATTCATGCGTTCTGTCAGGCTACGCTCGGACGTTTTCCGCTGGAAGCAGACATCACGCCAGAATTTAACGTGCTGGATGAAACGCAGGCGGTCGATACGTTGGCGCATATCGTTACCCAGAATCTGCGCGATCTGCAGGATGGCCGTCTGGACCTGGAACTCGTCGGCGCGTTTGAACGTCTGGCTGTGTACATGGATATCGAATCCCTGCAATCAACTCTCCTCAGCCTATTGTCGGATACATGGAAGCTGAAAGAGTTTTTGGAAAGCGCCCAAACCCCCCATTCGATACGCGACAAGCTGCTGCAGGCTCTAAATTATCCATCAAGTATGACGCAGTCAGATATTTGGCAGAATTTTGTCAGAGACTTGCCGCTCGACGATATGCGCCAGATTGCCGTGACCCTCGCCAATGCCGGAAAGCGCGACCACGATAATGGCCAGAAGCTGGCGTCGTGGCTTGCCATTCCGGCAGACAGGCAGATGGAAGCATATCCGCTTTTATACGATGCCTTCTTTAAGAAAGATGGCGATCCACGCAAGATATATTGTGAAAAGGATAATCCTGATATCGCCGACCGTCTGGCCCAGCTGCGCCGTCAGATTGATAATTACGCCGAACAATTGGCTGCCCTTACGCAGGTTGAACAGACAACCGATTTGCTGCTGATGGCGTTATCCTGTTTATCAAAATATGAAAACCGAAAACGGCAACTCAACGCGCTGGATTTTACCGACCTTATCCTGAAAACCCGCCAGCTTCTGGAATCGCAGGCTGCCGAATGGGTTCATTACAAGCTGGATGAAGGTATCGACCATATTCTGGTCGATGAAGCGCAGGATACAAATAATCACCAGTGGGAAATCATCAAACTCCTGTCGGCCGAGTTTCATGCCGGGTGGGGCCGTGACAGCGACCGCCCGCGCAGCCTGTTCGTGGTGGGTGACAAGAAACAGTCGATTTTCAGTTTTCATGGCGCGGACCCGGCGGCGTTTGATCGTATGCAGGCGTATTTCGCCAGCCGGGCGGCTGAATCCGGACGTGAATTCATACCGGTTAATCTTGAGACATCATTCCGAACGACAGCACCGCTGCTGGAACTGGTGGATACCGTCTTTGAAGACAATAATCTGGCACGGCAGTTGGGATTAACGTCACCGCTTGTGCATTATACCCACCGTCCCAAGGATAGCGGACGTGCCGAGATATGGCCGATGCTTCAACGGGGCGAACCTCCAGCGGTATCCGGCCCTTTAACCTGGGCCTTACCCCCTGTCGCCGTTGAAAGTATCCCAACAGGTCAGAATGGGAATGACAGTGTTTTAGCCCGGCAAATCGCGCTCCAGGTATCGGCGTGGCTTACATCGGGTGAGAGGCTGAAATCATCCGATAAGCCGATTGAACCGCGTGATATACTTATCCTTGTACGTACGCGTACAGGCTTTGTAAGTGATCTGGTGCGTCATCTTAAATTACTGAATGTTCCGGTCAGTGGCGTTGACCGAATGCAGCTGAATGATCAGATCGCCGTGATGGATTGCCTGGCGCTGGCGCGGTTTTGCCGTCTGCCGGATGATGATTTATCTCTGGCCTGTGTTTTGAAATCGCCTTTCATTCGTCTGAATGATGACGAATTAATGACCGTTGCCCTGAATCGCTCCGGCTCATTATGGAGTGCGGTGCAGCAGAAACTGGCACCCAACATTGTCGCTTGGCTGCGTGAAATGATAGCGCGGGCGCAGCTGCGCAAACCATTCGAGTTTTTTGATGAAATCCTGAATGAATCCTGTCCGCGTGACCGTGACGGATCGGCCTGGCGGGCATTTGCTCAGGAACTGGGTGACGATTGCCGTGACGGGCTGGAAGAATTCCTGGGACATTGCCTGCGGGCCGAGCAGGATGGCATTTTCGGCCTGGAAGAATTCATCGTTACCTTCCAGAAACGCAATATCGATGTAAAACGCGAACTCGCCGAGGGCGATAAAGAAAGCCATAATCAGGTGCGCATTATGACGGTCCATGCGTCCAAGGGATTGGAGGCGCCGATTGTCCTGTTACCGGACACCACAGGTTATCCAGACCGGGGCAAGCTTGACCGGTTACAATGGGTTGAAGAAGGTCAACATAGTTTTCCCCTCTGGTCGGCAGGGTCGGCGCGCGTCTGCACCGCCTATCAGAATGCCAAAAATGCCCAGTATGAACGGAATATCGCCGAATATATGCGCCTTCTGTATGTTGCCCTGACACGGGCGCGCGACCGTCTTTATATTATGGGCGAAGCCAAACCGTCGCGCCCGCCGAAACCGGATTGCTGGTATAATCTGATTAACGCCGGGTTTGACCGCATGGATGCGGTGACGGATACCCACACCGGGCGTAAACACATTGAGTCGCCGCAGGATAAAGCGGTTGAAAAGAAAGACCGGAAAGAAGCCGCTTTTCTATATGCCGATCTGCCGACCTGGCTTCGGATGCCGCCCAAAGCGATGGATATACGCCAGATCACGATTATCAATCCGTCGCGCCTGCCCGATGGGGATGAGCGGGTGATTTCACCTTATCAAAAGGATGATCAGCACCGCTTCCTGCGCGGAAATCTCACTCACCGCCTGTTCCAGATATTGCCGCAGCTGCCGGGAAATGCGCGTCGACGCAGCGGCGAAGCCTTCTTGAAGGCAATGGGGGCTGCGTTGAGTGATGCTGTGCGGCAGGATATATTGAATGAGACATTATCCATCCTGACCGACCCTGTCTTTGCTGATGTTTTCGGGCCGAAATCCATGGCGGAGGTGCCGGTTTCTGGCCCGATTGGCGGCGGTCAGGTGATAAACGGACAGATTGACCGCCTGGTCGTGGATGGCGACCGTGTTCTGATTGTCGATTTCAAGACAAACCGCCCCTCGCCACGTTCGCCCGAGTCTATTCCACCCGCTTATCGTGACCAGCTGAAGGCCTACAAAACCGCACTTTCCCTTATTTATCCGGGAAAAACAATTCACTGTGCGTTATTATGGACAGACCAGCCGCTGCTGATGCCAATTCAGGTCTGAATCGAGTCGTTCTGATGCTTGATTTTTAGTCTGGCGGAGCGATATCCTTTCTATAAGCGAATCAATATTGTCCAAAAAAGAGGTAAAAAAGATGACCACGCAAGTCACCGATCAAAATTTTCAGTCCGAAGTGCTGAATTCTGCACAGCCTGTCGTCGTCGATTTTTGGGCTGAATGGTGTGGTCCATGCAAGATGATGTCGCCACTTGTTGATGCGCTTTCATCCGATCTTTCCGGTGCGGTGAAGGTTGTCAAAATGAATATCGATGAAAATCCGAATACCCCTACGAAGTATGGAATCCGCGGCATACCTACCTTCATGATTTTTAAGGGCGGTGAACTTGTTGAGACAAAAGTTGGTGGCATGTCACAATCGCAATTGAGCGATTGGGTGAAGAAAGCAACCGCGTAAATACTTTTTTAATCATCACATGATCTGTTGTGTTCTTGTCACATAGGTGGACGAAATTCACCTGTGTAAAAAACGCGTTTTGCAATTTATCCATTTCGCGTTACACTGTGTCGAATCATGTTCTAACCTCAAACAGGAGAAAATAAACATGGCAGTAGCAAAAAAAGCAGCAGCAAAAAAACCAGCTGCTAAGAAACCAGCTGCTAAGAAACCAGCAGTGAAAAAAGCAGCGGCCAAAAAGCCAGCTGTGAAAAAAGCAGTAGTGAAAAAAGCAGCGGCCAAAAAGCCGGCTGTGAAAAAAGCTGCAGCTAAGAAACCAGCGGCTAAAAAGCCAGCAGTGAAAAAAGCAGCGGCTAAGAAGCCAGCTGTGAAAAAAGCTGCTGCTAAGAAGCCAGCTAAAAAAACCGCCGCTAAGAAGCCAGCCGCTAAAAAAGCTGCTGCTGCTCCAGTAACGGCAGTAACTGCAAAGTAATTAATTTCGGGCGCGGTGACTTGATCACTGCGTTTTGACTTTTAGTCAGGCGCCGCCCCCACCCATCAAAACCCCGCTCCGGCGGGGTTTTTTTTATATCCAAAGAAAACCCCCGATGCGGATACAACGGGGGTTCTATTATTTATGCAGATTATCAGGTATTTAAACCTAAATTAAACTTAATGATTATGTTTTCGCAGAAACGGGACCAATGACCATCATCATCTGGCGGCCTTCCATTTTCGGTTCAGCTTCAACTTTGCCGACAGCGCCGATATCTTCGATCATTTTTTTCAGCAGATTCATGCCGATTTCAGTGTGTGCCATTTCACGGCCACGGAAACGCAGAACCACTTTGACCTTGTCGCCGTCTTCCAGAAAACGCTTGGCAGCCTTGAGTTTGACTTCATAGTCGTGGTCGCCGATCATCGGCCGGATCTGAATCTCTTTCATATCCACGACCTTTTGCTTTTTACGCGCTTCGGCAGCTTTTTTCTGTTGTTCGTATTTATACTTGCCGTAGTCCAGAACTTTGCAGACGGGTGGCTCGGCATTGGGTGAAATCTCGACCAGGTCCAGCCCGGCTTCTTCGGCAGCGCGCAACGCTTCGCGGATGCTGACTACTCCAATCATTTCGCCGTCGGCGCCAACCAGACGGACTTTTTCAACACGGATTTCATTATTGATACGGGGTCCGTCATCGTCGCGTTCGCGACGTACAGGTCCGGAAGATGGTGGTCTAGCGATGGTAATACTCCATTAGTTATTTCAAAAAATTACTTTACCCTGAAACTCCCTAAGGAATTCATAAGATATTGCTGCTTACTAATACGGCGGTTTGGCTTCGGTTGCAAGAGATTCTGCGGCCTCGACCAATGGTTTCACGCTTTGCCCGTCAGATCCTAGTCGTCTTATGGCAACCGTACGCTCGGCTTGTTCCCGGGCGCCCACCACAAACATCACCGGCACTTTCTGCAGCGAATGTTCACGAACCTTCAAATTGATCTTTTCGTTCCGTTTATCCAGCTCAACCCGGAGGCCCAGCGCGCGCAATTGATTATAGACATCTTCCGCATAGGCATCGGCTTCGTTGGTGATGGTGGCGACCACGCATTGCACTGGCGCGAGCCAGAGCGGCAATTTGCCAGCGTAGTTTTCAATCAGGATGCCGATAAAGCGTTCAATCGACCCGAGAATGGCGCGGTGAAGCATAACCGGGCGGTGACGGTTGCCGTCTTCGCCGATATACACGGCGTCGAGCCGCTCTGGCAAGTTGAAATCAAGCTGCAATGTCGCGCAGCCCCATTCGCGCCCGATGGCGTCACGGATGATAAACGCGAGTTTCGGGCCATAGAACGCCCCGTCACCTGGGGAGATTTCGTAGTCCATGCCAAGTTTATCGAGCGCTTCTTTCAAACCATTCTCGGCCTTGTCCCAGAGTTCATCCGACCCGATGCGCTTTTCCGGGCGGGTTTCGAGTTTAATCGCGTAGCTGTCAAAGCCCAGGTCTTTGTAAATGGCCTTGGTCAGTTCGCAGAACTTGACGCTCTCGGACAGAATCTGATCTTCGCGGCAGAAGATATGCGCGTCATCCTGTGTGAACTGGCGGACACGCATCAGGCCGTGCAAGGCGCCATGCGCTTCGTTGCGGTGGCAGCAGCCAAATTCAGCGAGACGTATGGGCAGGTCACGGTACGACTTGATGCCCTGTTTGAAAATCTGGACGTGGGCCGGGCAGTTCATCGGCTTGAGCGCCATGAAATGCTTCGGTTCTTCCTTGAAAACTTTGCCGCCTTCGTCGGTATTCGGCACGACATCGGGCACCACGAACATGTTCTCACGGTATTTACCCCAGTGGCCGGAGGCTTCCCAGAAACGCGCATCCATCAATTGCGGTGTTTTGACTTCGGTATAGCCGCCATCATTCAGGCGGCGGCGCATATAGGCTTCCAGCGTGATCCAGATCGACCAGCCTTTCGGATGCCAGAAGATGGAGCCCTGGGCTTCTTCCTGCAGATGGAAGAGGTCCATCTCACGGCCCAGTTTGCGGTGGTCGCGCTTCTCGGCTTCTTCGAGCTGGGTCAGATAGGCTTTCAGGTCGTCTTCGGTACGCCACGCGGTTGCGTAGATACGCGTGAGCATCTGGCGGTTGGAATCGCCGCGCCAGTAGGCCCCAGCGACTTTCATCAGTTTGAAGGCATTGCCCACATGGCGGGTGGTCGGCATGTGCGGACCGCGGCATAAATCAAGCCACGCACCTTGTTTGTAAATCTTGATGTCTTCAGTCGCGGGCAGATCCTGAATCAGTTCCACCTTGAAGTTCTCGCCTTTGTCCCTGAAGAACTTGATGGCGTCGTCGCGTGACCAGACTTCGCGCACGAAGGCGTCGCCGCGTTCGATAATCTTGCGCATCTCCGCTTCAATCGCTGCGAAGTCTTCGGTGGTGAATGGCTGGTTGCGATAAAAATCGTAATAGAACCCGTTCTCCACGCAGGGGCCGATGGTGACCTGTGTGCCGGGGAAGAGTTTCTGCACGGCTTCGGCCATCACATGGGCTGCGTCATGACGGATAAGCTCAAGGGCCTCCGGGTCGTCGCGTTTCACTAGCGCGATGGAAGAATCGGCAGTAATCGGCAGGGACAGATCGCTCAGCACACCATTGATTTTGATGGCGATGGACGCCTTGGCCAGCGATTTGGCGATCGATTCTGCAATCTGCATGCCAGTGGTGCCTGAATCGTAGGTGCGGGTGATGCCATCGGGCAGGGTAATCACGATAGAGGACGAATTGATGGCGGCTTTTTGCGCTTCGGACATAATTAGGGCACCTTTGGTTAAACAAGGTGTCTAGGAAACCCGAATTGCAGGGGATTTTCAAGGGGAAATGGCTCTTTTCCGCCCGAGTTAATAGTTCGTTTTGTGATTTTAGGAAAAAAGTGGTGAGTGGGGAGTGCGGGTAAGGGGAAGAAAGGGATTTCACCACAGAGGGCACAGAGACCACAGAGTTGTCATTGCGAGGAGCCATATGGCGACGAAGCAATCCAGAAGACTGGCTTGTGGAAGAATGGATTGCCGCGTCGGAACGCTGTTCCTCCTCGCAATGACGGGGAAATGAAGGGGATACGCCGAGTTTGTTTTGCAATTTCCGGATTTTATCCTGCTGTTTGCGCCATTGAAGCCACGCGCGGCCAAGGGCGATCAGGGCACGGCTATCACGCAGTATCTGGCCGAGGACACGGCGGTCATGGCGACTCCCGGCATCATAGCGGCCATGTTTCAGGGCATTATGGGCGGATGTCCGTTTCCCGGTATCGGTTGTGGGGCCGGTGGATTTCGTCCAGGGTTGCCATTTACGGATGGCCTCCCGCTGTTTTTGTTTCTGTTCGTCCGTCCACTTCCGTCCCATACAATACCTCTATCCCCATTATAGGAATAAATGCATAGTTGTCAAGATAATTCCCTCACCTAAATCCTCTCCCGGAGGGAGAGGACTTGAAGTGAGAAAACTTTCTTTAACTCCCTCTCCCATCGGGAGAGGGCTGGGGTGAGGGAGACCTAGTAGTTCGCTCCGTGAAATCAGAACAATTACTCGACCCGCGTCTTACGGTCCGCGAGCGATGTGACATTAAGTTCGTTTATCTGCAATTCCGGTGCGGATGCAATGCGCGGAGTCGACTCAATCGCATCGGCAGCAGGGATGTCCTTGCCACCGGTCGGCACCTGCAGGTCACGGAATTTACGCAGCACCGGTAGGACCATCTGGTCGAGCGAGCCGATAGCCTTGTTATAGCCTTCGACTGCGCTGCCAAGCGAGCGGCCCAGCTTGCTCATATGATCGCCGAAAATGGAAATGCGGCGATACAAATCCGACCCGAGTATGGCGACATTTTTTGCTTCGTCGGCAATTTTCTGTTGTTGCCAGCCATACATGACCACGCGCAGCAAGCCCATGATCGTAGTGGGTGATGCCAGAATGATATTGGCGCGGGACGCTTCTTCCAGCAGCGACTGGTCCTGTGACACCGCCAGCGAATACAGGCTTTCGGATGGCAGGAACATCACCACGAATTCCGGGCTGTCGAATTGACGCCAGTAATCCTTGGCGCTCAGGGCTTTCAGGTGGTCGCGGACCTTCTGACGGAAATGGATGAGGGATTGGTCCTGCGATTCCGTCCCCGCCTCATCCAGCATTTGCCAATAGGGGTCAAGCGGGGTTTTCACATCAATGACAATCTGGATGCCGTTCGGCAGGGTCACGATGAAATCGGGTTTCTGCGTGTTGCCATCGGCAATGACGGCTTTTTGCGTCCGGTAATGAACGCCTTCGATAAACCCGACCAGTTCAAAGGTGCGTTGCAGTTGCATTTCGCCCCAGCGGCCCCGCGCCGTCGGGTTACGCAGAACCTGCACCAGATTTTGCGTCTGTTCCCGCAGATAACGCTGGTCATCCGCGAATGTTTTCAATTGCGCCTCGAGTCCGGCCCCGGCTTTACCGAGTGTTTCAATGCGCATTTCCATGTCCTTGAGACTTTTACCAATCGGGTCGACCATATCGGCGATGGCCTTCTGGCGTTTCTCCAGATCATACCCGCTGTCTTTTTGCGCGGCTTTCAGTTTTTCTTCAGCCATCATCAGGAATTGTTCCTGTGATTTGCGCAATGAATCCTGCGCCAGCTGGTCAAAAATCTGGCCCATATGATCCTGCGTCTGGCGCAGGCGGCTGAGTTTCGGCAGGCAGATAGCCAGTACGCCTAATCCACCCGCTACCAGGCCGATTGCCAATGAAACCGCATCAAGTTCAAATGAGAGCGCCATATTGTCTACCTTGTCCGCGTTATTAAACCATTCCCCGCATCAAAGAGCTATGATAAACTGAAAAAATGACGGATTTTCAGCGCGGAAACGCCTTCCTCTATATTCTGATTGCCGTGGTGCTGTTTGGCGGTTTGATGTTCAGTATCAGCCGGTCGGCGCATAATGACGATCCCACCAGCCAACTCGATGACGGCAAGGCTAAAATAGCGGCGAATTCCATCCTGTCCTATGCCGCCGTCGCCAGCAATGCCATTATCCAAATGGAGCAGTCGGGCACCGACCCCGGCGATATCGATTTTATGTATCCGTCCGATACAAATTTTAATACTGCCCCAACTATCAATAAGCTTTTTCACCCGGACGGCGGTGGTCTGAATTACAAGACATTGCCGCCGGGCGCAGCCAATACCAGCGCCATTGTTACGCCGGCCGGGTACTATATAGGGCGCTTTAATAATGTGGAGTGGACACCGACAACGGCGCAGGACATTATTTTCACGGCCTATGAACTGACAGAGTCTGTTTGCGAAGAGTTGAACAGAAAGATTAGGGGTAGCACAACCATCCCCCCGACAACTTCCGGCCATTTCCGTACTTTCCTGCTGGATGAGGATATCTATTCCGGCACAAATGTTGATTTTAATGTTGCAAACTGCACAACCTGCGAAGAAATATCATCCGCCTGCGTTAGTTACACATCCGGGGCGGATACGAAATACGCGTTTTACAGTATCCTGTCCGCGCGATAATTCCGGCTGTTACAGCAGAGACAGAATAGTCGCCTGCAGGTCTTCGATCCCCTGCATCTTCCACGAACTGACTGGTTGCGCCATGGGGAACGCCGCAGGGTGTTTTTTCAACGCCGTTTCGACGTCCTTGCGGGTGGCATCCAGTTCCGCTGGCTTTGGTTCATCCGCTTTGGTCAGGATAATCCGGTAAGCGACCGCAGCCTTGTCCAGCATCTCCATCATCTCTTTATCGTTTTCCTTGATGCCGTGACGGCTGTCGATCAGGAGGAACACCACTTTCAGATTGGGACGTCCCGACAGGTAGTCCTTAATCAGGTAATTCCAATCCTTCTTGGTCGCTTTTGAAACTTTGGCATAGCCATAGCCTGGCATATCCACCAGCCAGAAGTGAGGTCCGACCTCAAAAAAATTCAGTTGCTGGGTACGGCCCGGCGTGTGCGATACATGCGCAATCTTGCGGCCCATCACGGCGTTAATCAGGGACGATTTGCCGACATTCGACCGCCCGGCAAAAGCAATTTCCGGTATGCGACTGGGAGGCAATTGTACCAGATCCGCGACCCCCAGGCGGAAATCGCAGGGGCCGGAAAAAACCTGGCGCAGGGCGCGTTCTTCGTCCGGTGTCATTCCTTGCCTTTTGATGTTTCTTCTTTTTCACGTTTGACGCGTTCAACAACTTCAGCGGTGGCACGGGTATGTTGCTCGCTATGCTCAATAGCCGCTTCTTTATCGATCAGATAAATCGGCACACCCATGGAACGCATAATCACTGCCTGCTGAATAACGGATAGCAGGTTACTGAACGCCCAGTAAATAACCAGACCAGACGGGAAATTGGCAAGGGTGTAGGTCATGATATACGGCATCCAGTTCATGATATCACGCTGAATCTGCTCCTGCGGCGGCGGGTTCAGATGCTTCTGGAATATCATGATGAACAGCATGGCGAGCGACCAAGGGCCAATCATCAGGAAGGTCGGCACGTCATAGGGCAGCAGGCCAAACAGGTTGAATACTGTCAATGGGTCCGGCGCCGACAGATCGTGAATCCAGCCGAAGAACGGGGCATGGCGCATTTCAACGGCAATAGACATCACCCGGTAAATGGCGAAGAAAATCGGCATTTGCAGCAGCAGCGGAAAGCATCCGGCCATAGGGTTGACCTGCTCGGTTTCATACAACTTCATGATTTCCTGTTGCAGGCGGCGTTTGTCATCGCCGTAGCGTGCTTTTATCTCCGCCATTTTCGGGCTGATTTTTTTCAGACCGGCGAAAGAACGGTATGACTTGCTGGCAAGAGGGTAAACCGCACCGCGCACGACGAAGGTGAGCAGAATAATCGCGATACCGAAGTTACCAACCAGGCCATGGAAGAAAATGAGCGTGACATAAAGTGGTTTGGTCAAGAAATAGAGCCAACCGAAATCAATCGCCAGATCGAAATGCTTGACGTTCAGTTCATCTTCGTAAGTGTCGAGGATTTTCATTGTTTTCGCCCCGATAAACAGACGAACAACGCTTTCTGCTTCACTGCCGGAGGCCACAGTCATTTTATCGCCGCGCGCATCAACTTGATAAATTGCCTTGGCAGGATCCTCATTCGGTACGGCCTGGAAATTAAAGCTGGTTTGTTTCATTTGTTCGGGCAAAATGGCTGACAGCCAGTATTTTTCACCAAACCCGATCCAGCCATTCAGGCCACTGAATTTCTGCGCGCCTTCGGTGGCCAGGTCATGATAGGGAATTTCTTGCAGGGTGTCAGCGATATAGCCAAGCGGCCCTTCATACCCCGTCCCCTTGCCATGGTCGGTAGGAAGACCACGGCGTGTCAGTGTTGTGTATGGATACAGATCCACATCTTTGCCTGACGTATTTTTGACTTTCTGCGTGACGGTCAGCAGGAAATGCTTATCGATCGAGACCACGCGTTGGAAAGTAAGGCCTGCGCCGTTTGACCATTCGAGTGTCACCGGTGTATCGGCAGTCAGGTTGTCGTTCCCTTTGACGGTCCAGTTAGTGTCCTTGTCGGGAACGCGGACAGTTGTATCTCCGGACAGCCATCCCGCCTCGGCATAAAGCGGCAGGTTGGTGCCAGCAGGGGACATCAGAACAACCCGGTTTTTGTTATCAAGGTCGGTAAAGAAATTTTTCAGTGTGATGTCATCGATACGGTTGCCCACAAGCGGGAGTGTCCCGGCTATTTCCGGTGAGGATATCGTCAGGCGTTTTGTTTGTGCCAGTCTTTCGTCACGGGGCAAAACGGCTTCGGCTGGATCGACTGGTTTGGCAGCCTTCGGTGCATTGGCTTCGGCGAGCTGTTGTTGCTCTTCTACGTGCTTCAGTCGCGGCTGGATGACATAGCGTTCAAAGGCCCACCAGATCAGCAGGGTTAAAACCACAAAAATGATAAGGTTGCGCTTATCAGATGGGTGCATGGATTTCTGGTTCGGGTCGAATTTCATCATGTCGTTAATCTTTAACTATAGTGTTAGTTTTTTGCTCAGTTTTTTGCTCTGGGCGGTTATAGCGGAACATGTCGCCCCATGCAAACCGTTCCGGCACCGGGTCTGTCCAGGGGCGGCGGCTATACGGGTGGCAGTTACAGATACGGGTGACGGTCAGGAAACTGCCCTTCAGGAAACCATGACGGCGGTAGGATTCCAGCCCATAGGCCGAACAGGTGGGATAAAAGCGGCATTGATTGCCCAGCCAGGGGGACAGGGTAAGCTGGTAAAGCCTTATTAATCCGCTGGCGGCGCGGGACGCCCAGTTCATGGATTTGACTGTTGTTGCAGGTTCAGTTTCTTCAGGCACCACAGCATATCCCGCTTTAAGTCGTCATAAGGAAGGTCAAGACCTTCGCGTCGTCCCACAATCATATAGTCCATCGCCCGGCTGGCGTGAACCGGCAGGATTTCAAGGCTGACGGATTTCAGGCGGCGGCGCAGGCGGTTGCGGTCGGTGGCTTTGGCGCAGGTTTTTTTGCTGGTAATGACACAAAAATCCAGCCGTGCTTCGTCGGGTTTTTGTGCCGGAGCAGCCTGCAAAGCGAAGCCTTTGGCGACCCAGCGGGTTTTTGTTTTTCGTAATAAATCAAAGGCCGCCTGTTGTGCAGGGCGGCCAGTGGATTTTATATGGGACAAGGGCGCGTGCATTCACACTCGCTTATGTCTAGGCGGAGAGAACTCTCCGGC
This sequence comes from uncultured Alphaproteobacteria bacterium, assembly GCA_946481105.1. The sequence goes on along the minus strand of CAMLMM010000028.1, from coordinate 3,336 downwards.
CTTTCGCGCGGCGACGGGACAGCACCTGAGCTCCGTCTGCAGTAGCCATACGGGAACGGAAGCCGTGGCGGCGTTTGCGCACCAGTTTGCTTGGTTGGTAGGTCCGTTTCGACATTTTAATACTCCAAAACTTCTAAATTCTTCAAATCTGAAGGGCATCGTATAAAGAATTCAACCAGCAGAGTCAATGAAAGAGTCGTATTTTTTGGTAAAAAAGCAAAAACCCCTTTTCTTTTCATAGACTTTAACCTAGCCTGACACCGGGTGAAATACTCCCCTAAATCATGGAATTTATTAAGGATATCCAATGTACGAAGATAATAACTGGAACCCGGTGACAGGCGCTGAATTGGAAGGCTTTATATCCCAGGTTAACCCGATAGACGGAAAATATCAGGCAACGTCCCAAATGACCGAAGTTGCCTGGCGGGCACTCCCCTTCTATGACCAGGTTGTTCTGATCCGTCTGAGGGACCGCAGCTGGGGCAAGCCACGCCTCGCCATCTATTTTCTGGCCGATCAGGGCGTTTTGTACCGCCTGAACGGGACATCGCCGCCGATCCATGAAGTGAACGCCAAGGCCCCGATTAAAGTAACCGAGGAAAACGTTCTCGAATATCTGCGTTTCTTCTGTTTCTTCGTGCGTGGTGAGGAAGGCCCGTTCCTGATTGCCGAAAGCATGGCCGACCCCTATATCCCGCAGAACCTCGACCCGAAAACACAAGCGGTTATTCAGGGCACGGTACGCCCGGCCAGCTATGAAGGCCGTAACGAGCAGGGACATTTCCTGTGCGATGCCGTGGTCTATTACGCCAATGCCTTGTTCATCGCGAATTTTGCCGTTCAGCCATCCGGTATGATCGAGATGCTGAATGACGAGCCGATTGCCGCCGATCTGCCGGTCAAAGTCGACGCGCCGGTAACATGATAATTATGAATTGAAGGAGAAGGGGGCCGATGCCCCCTTTTTTATATGACACGTACCGCCGTTGTTCTGATGAATCTGGGTGGCCCCGATAGTACGGCGGCGATTCAGCCATTCCTGCAAAATTTTTTCATGGACCCGAATATCATCGCGGCACCGTGGCCGGTGCGTGTTCTCATATCACGCTATATCGCATGGAAGCGGTCGCGGAAAGAAGCAGGGACAAGTTACGGCCTGCTGGGTGGGAAGTCGCCCCTGCTGGAAAACACGCAGGCGCAGGCGCAGGCGCTCGCGCGTGAACTGGGTGATGATTACAAGGTGTTCATCGCCATGCGGTACTGGCATCCGATGACGCCAGAGACGGTCGCGCAAGTGCGTGATTATGCGCCGGACCGTGTTGTGCTGCTGCCGCTTTATCCGCAATACTCGACGACGACGACGCGCTCGTCGTTGCAGCAATGGATACGTGCCTGCAAGATGCAGAATTATAATGTCCCGACCTCGCTGGCCTGTTGCTACCCGTTTGATGACGGGTTTGTTGCCGCATCAGCCGCGCTGGTGCGTGAGTCGTATCAACAGCTGCAGCAGGAAAGCGGCAAAGCCCCGCGCCTGCTTTTTTCGGCGCATGGACTGCCGGAAAAAATTGTTCAGGCGGGTGATCCGTATCAATGGCAATGCGAAGAGGGCGCGCGTCGTATGGCAGCGGCAACGGGCATTGCAAATCTGGATTGGTCGGTGTGTTATCAAAGCCGTGTCGGTCCCCTCAAATGGATTGGTCCGAGTACGGAAGAAGCTTTGCGCAAAGCGGCCGCCGACAATGTGCCTGTTCTTATCTATCCGCATGCGTTTGTGAGTGAGCATGTCGAAACTCTGGTCGAGATTGAAATCGAATACCGTCATGTGGCGACGGAACTTGGCGTCCCCGGTTTTGCTCGCGTCCCCACAGTTGGTACGCATCCGGGATTTATCGCGAGTCTGGCCCGTCTGGTCCATGAAGTGGAATCCAGCCAGGGGTTTCCGGCAGACCGCGCACGCATCTGCCCGGCGCAGCACACGAATTGCTGTCATAACTGCATCCAGTTTTAAGTATAGAATTTATACTGCGATGCATTAACTCCATTTTAATAAAATTATATGTAAAATTAAAATATATCCACTCAATCACGGAGGTTCTATGTACTTTACGCGCATTTCTACGTACGCACTTGCACTTTTGTTCACCACGGGCTTCCTGATTACCTCCATGCCGTCGACGGCTCATGCCGCGCACGGGCCGCCTCAGATGGTGAAGGCCCTGAAAAATGATACTTATGACTTCAGGAAAAAGGGCAACTGGTAAGAGTTCCTTTCAGTTTTGTTTCGTTGACAAATCCCCAGACCGCCGGTTTGGGGATTTGCGCGTCTAAGTATTTCCCTTTGGCATGAAACTCATTTAGTCTTACCCCATGTCATTTCTGAAAAAATTTCCACAGGCTCCTGCCACGTTACAGGCAAGCTATATCACCGTTGCCGTGGTATTGGTCTTGGTATTTGCCAAGGCTGTTGCTGTAATTTTTAGTGGATCAGCGGCGGTATTAGCGGCGCTTATTGATTCCCTGTCAGATGTCGCCTTGTCCCTGATGACGTTAATAAGTCTGCGCGTGTCGATGAAACCGGCGGATGAAGACCATCGTTATGGTCATGGGAAAGTCGAAGGCATTACCGCCTTGCTGCAGGCCGCCTGTCTGGCAGGTGGCGGCGTGTTCCTAATCATGGAATCGATAACGCGTCTGATGAAGCCAAACCTTATAACCGACCATATGTTCACCATGTTCCTGATGGGGGTCGCGGTTGTTCTGTCTGCGGGGCTTAGCTGGGTGCAGCGACGGGCGGCGCAGAAGTCTGATTCACTGGCGCTGGAGGCTGATTCATTGCATTACAGCAGTGACGTTTGGATTAACCTGTCGGTTTTTATGGTGGTATTGCTGGATTATTTAGGAAGTATGCCAGTCTGGTTTGACCCGGTTTGCGCGATTATTGTAGCAGGACTTATGTGCCGCGCGGCCTGGAACATCACAATGAAGTCTATGTCCATGCTGATGGACCAGCAATTGCCGGATGATATCAAAAGCCGGATCATTGCGATTATCCGCAGCCATCAATCCGTGCTGGGGTTTCATGATTTGCGGGCCACACAAACCGGGATGCGTAAATTTATCGCCTTCGACATTGAGGTCGACCCGAGCATGCTGCTCTGGTCCGCACATGAAATTTCGCGTGATCTGGAACAAGCCATTATCCGGGAATTCCCGGAATCGGAAGTGATGATTCATATTGATCCGTTCGGGGATATAAAGGATAGCCGCCATGACGATCTTGCTGGCTGATGCCGGGGGAACCCATATTCGTTTTTCGGTATCGGTCAATGGCCG
>CAMLMM010000027.1 GCA_946481105.1 uncultured Alphaproteobacteria bacterium | reverse complement strand
TATACGGTTTTCCGCGCCGACGCAAAAAAAATCATTGAGAATCTGCTTAACCGGGAAAACACAAAATTCCTTTTCCTGCGTTCCCCGTGGGTGAGTCTTTTTCTTCTGGACCCCGCACATAAGGACATTCTGGCGCTTGCCGGACATGCGCCCGCCTCTATCGACCTGAAAAAACTGACTCCGGTATTAACCTCCGACTTCATATGCCGCGGGCTTGAAAAGGGCATTGCCACCCATGCCGGTATCGAGAGCATCATGGCTAATCTGCGTCAGTATCTACTGCTGCATTGGGAACAGGCTGATACATGGCCACCTGCACTATTGCGCTTTGTTTCGTCGCTGGCGGTCTGCTGCTGGTACAATGACTTTGTCTATTTTGAAACGGATGCAGAAAAAAAGGCGGTGGCTGCCTTGAAAGATCTGGTAAGCTCGACAGCCGAGATGCCTGAAAATATCCGCGCCGTCCAGATTGCACTTCTGGCTTGTTATATGCCGCTTTATGATTTTCTAGCCGACGAAAAAGACCTACGCCTATCCAATCGCTTTCTAAAAATCCTCGATCCGCTTATTACGGCGCAGCTGCGCTTTCCTCTAGTTGAACGCGCACTTATCCCTACTATTCCTGATTTTACGGTAATTGAGGACAAAACTTCACTGTCCGTACAGGAAATGTATGCGGCGCGCCCTTACCCACGCTGGATCAGCACCTCGGTTGAAAAACTGCCGCCAGATTTGCAGGAACTGACTCGTGGACTGAATGTTCTGGTTGCTGGTTGCGGTACTGGCCACGAGCCGGCGCTGTATGCCATAACCATGCCTTTCGCCCATATCACAGCCATTGACTTATCGCTTCCCAGTATCGCTTACGGCAAACGCATGGCGCTGAAACTGCATATCGACAAACAGATCGAATTTTTTCACGGCGATCTGATGAAAGTGGGAGAGCTGAACAGGAGTTTTGATTTTGTTGCCAGTTCTGGCGTACTGCATCATTTAAAGGATCCGGAAAAGGGGCTTAAAGCAATTTTGGCCACGTTGAAACCGCAGGGCCGTTTAAGCATTTCGCTGTACTCCAAGGCCGCCCGTGATCAATTTCTTGGTCCCGCCGAACAATATATCAAGGACAAAGGCTATTCCTCCTCTCTGGACGATATCCGCGCCTTTCGCCAGGATGTGATGCACATGACCCCTGATAATCCGGTAACTTTCTGCACCAGGGCTGGTGATTTTTTCAATCTGGCAGAGTGCAATGACCTGTTATTCCATGTGCAGGAACATCGTTATACCCCGCATATGATCTGGGATATGGCTGAACGACATGGACTTGAGCCTGTTACCGTGTCAGTAACCAGCGAACGCATGAAAATGTTCAAGGATATGTTCCCGGACGGGAATATGCTCGATCCTGATCGCCTGACCGCTTTTGAAGAAAAATACCCCAACGCATTTGTTGAAATGTTCAAGATATTCTTCCGCCGGAAAGGCGAAACCGAACCTCATCCGTTGGACCGCCTGATTAAATCAGGGCTTATCTGATTGATTCCTAAAGATTTATAATTTTTTTGATTTTCTGCGTCTAATTTTGCCAACCGCTCCGTTTAATCAGTGTAGAGATTATAGGAGCCACGCATGGCAAGTATTACGCAAATATCAACCGCTACTGATTTTTCGGCCACCAGCGGCACGAAAGTCGGCACCGGGACGACAACATCCACATCATCCGGCAGCAGCGCAGCCAGTGATAACGCTACCAAGCTGAAAAACCAGTTTCTGACCATTCTGCTGACCCAGATGCAGCACCAGAACCCACTTGACCCGATGGACACCAAGGAATTCACCGGGCAATTGACCCAGTTCTCCTCCCTGGAACAGCAGATCGACACCAATTCCAAACTGGACGGCCTGCTGAGCACCCTCAGCAAAAATAATCTGACCAGCGCCTTCAACTATATTGGCCAGTATGTCGACCTTGATACGGAAACCACCGCCGTTCAGAACGGGGCCGCCAACTGGTCCTATAGCCTGCCGAAGGAAGCGAAGTCCGTCGCGGTCAAAGTCACCGACAGTTCCGGCGTGGCCGTTTACAATTCAACCCTGCAAAACACCAACGGCGGCAATATTACAGCCGGCACCTATGCGCTTGGCCTGACCAGCGCCGACCTGCCGGCCAGCGTAACCAATGGTGCCCCGCTGAAACTGACCATCACAGCCCTTGGTGCCGATGGCAAAGCCATTACCACTGATATTCACACCACCGTCAAAGTCGATAGCGTGCAATCCACTGACAAAGGCATTTACCTGCAGGCAGGTGGCATAGTTTTTGAAATGACGGATGTGAAGAAGATTGTCCCGGCCCCAACGCAACCCACAACAACGCCAGCAACAACGGCTTGAAATAGAGAATTATAAAGGAGAAATAGATCATGAGCTTGAACGGTGCCCTTAACGCCTCAGTTTCCGGATTACGCGCCCAGTCGGCAGCAGTTGCCGCCGTGTCGGAAAATATTGCCAACGCCAGCACGACTGCTTATAAGCTGCGCGAAATATCTTTCAAATCCCTGGTGACGGGCAGCTCCAGCCGTAATTTCGGCGGTGGCGGTGTTGTGTATGACACTACGCAGAATTTGCGCCAGCAAGGCCAAATTCAGGCGACCGATACCGGCACCAATATCGCCATTAACGGCAACGGTTTCTTCGTTGTCACCGATAACCTGCAAAATCAGCCTTCCGGCTATACCTATACACGTAACGGGACATTTAAAACGGACGCCAGTGGCTTCCTGATCAATGACGAAGGTTACTACCTGCTGGGCCAACGCACCGACGATACCGGGGCGGTTATTTCCACCAGCTCGAACGACCTGAACTCGCTGGAACCGATTGACGTGAACTCGATTTCCGGTACCGCCCAGGAAACCCAGAACGTGCGTTTTGACATGAACCTGCCAGCCGATGCCGCCATCGGTGACACGTTCAGCAACTCGATCGAGATTTTCGATGCGCTGGGGGTTAGCCACACGGTAACCCTGACCTGGCTGAAAAATGCCGCGAACGACTGGACGGCTACTTTTGCCAACCCTGTGCAAACGGGGACTGCTGGCCCGGCATCCGGTACCATTGATACCGATCCCGTCACTGCCGGTGTGCAAACAACAATTGACGTGACCTTTAACGGGGACGGTTCCATCGCATCATTTACACCTGCAGCGCCGTCATTTGCTGTCACTGCCTTTACCACTGGCGCGCTGAACAGCACGGTGAATCTTGACTGGGGTACAGTTGGTCTGACCGATGGTATTACCCAATTCTCGTCCAATACCGTTAACCCTGGACTGGAAATCTACCTGATTGACCAGGATGGGGTGCGTTTCGGTCAACTGAGCGATGTGACCGTCGATGAAACAGGTCTGGTGACGGCTTCGTTTGAAAACGGTGTCCGTCTGCCCGTGTACCAGATCCCGATTGCCACCTTCCCGAATCCGGACGGTCTGGCCCACATCGAAGGAACCGTATATGATGAAAACGAAAATGCCGGTAACTTTAACCTGCGCCTGCCAGGCCAGGGTAACGCCGGTAACGTAATCTCCAGCGCGCTGGAGCAATCAACAACGGATACATCCGAAGAGTTCAACAAGATGATCGTTGCTCAGCAGGCCTATTCATCCGCCGCCCAGGTTGTGAGCACGGTTGATGAAATGTTCCAGGACCTGATCGGTGCAGTTCGTTAATAAAACGACATAGGATTTTAAATGGATAAGCTGAACGGATTACTGGAAAACTGGAGAACGACCAAGAACATCGAAAATGTTCTGAATTCCGGGTTCTCATTCGATCCAGAGTCCGTTCAGGACTACCTGAAAACAGTCTCGGCTGACAACAGGGAAAAGGTTATAGCAGAATTAAACGAGATGATGGACGCACTGAAAGCTCATATTATTGAGATTCAAAATCAGCAAAGCGACGTTGCCGCCCAGATCGATAAAAATCTTGTTTCCGCTAAAGCCTGCATTTCCTACGGAACGGCTGACATGTTGGGTAAAAAAGACAAGTAAGATTGAAGGTGTTCATATGGAACAGGCCAAACAATTCATTCTTGATAATGACATGAACCAGGATAGCGTCGAAGACCGTCTGTACAATTTCCTGGAACTGTCCCAAAAGCTTCAGGCCGTGCTGTCGCATGAAAATGCTATTCTCGAAGCCTGCGGATTTCTGAATTTGGATAGTTATCTGGCGCACAAAACCGCATTGATCCAGATATATGAACAACAAGCAGAATCCCTGTGCCGCGACCTTGAATCCGGTGTTTTGGCGCATAGCCATGCCGCACATTCCCTCCTGGTCGAAGAAATTACCGCTGTTCACGCCACTTTGACCGATAATACGATGCGCCAGTTTTCCAGTCTGGAAAAAACAATTCTGGATAAAGCGGTCAAGTTCCCGGGAGAAAAATCATGGCATTAACCAGCGCCCTGAACATGGCCATCAGCGGTATGATGACGACCGCCCTGAAAACCAACTTGACGTCACAAAATATCAGCAACGCCGATAAAGCCGGATACAGCCGTAAAGACCTGCAGGTCGCATACCTGTCGACTTCCTCAGGTTCCACGCCCGTGGCAGGCATTGTCGTGGGCGTACAGGATAAATTTATCGTGTCGGCGCTGGTCGATGACATATCGGCTTTTAATTTTCATGATGCCGTGGCTCAATCGCTTGATTACTACGCCAGCCAACTCGGCAATACCGCTGGAACCAATACGGTGAGTTCCTATCTGGACGATCTGTATTCCCGGCTGCAATATCTGGCGACTAACCCGGAATCGGCCGCTAACAAGGCGCAGGTCGTGGAAATTGCCGGCAGCCTGTCCAACGCCCTGCGTTCCTTATCCGGAAGCATTCAGGATCTGCGCCAGGAGGCAGAGCATAAAATCGCCGCGTCGATTACACAGATCAATGCTTCGCTCGACCGTATCGACTTACTGAATGATAAAATTACAGGTGGAGCTAATAATGATGCCAGCCTGGCCGAATATGAAGACCAGCGCGCCTTGGAATTGCAGAAACTGTCTCAAGAAATGGACATCCAGTATTTTTACACTTCAGATAATCGCCTGCAAATATATTCAGGCAACGGCCAGGCCATGTTACTATCTGACCCGCATCATATCGACTATACTGTGACCAACGTGGTGGATAGCTCAAAACTATATCCGGCTGATTTCTCACCTATTGATCTTGATGGCGCTGACTTAACGACAATAATTTCCGGCGGTCGCCTGGCTGGCTATATCCAACTGCGCGATACCAACTATGTGCAGGAACAGGCCAAGCTGACCGAATTGGCCAACACCATGCGCACCCAGGTCAATACTTTGCTGAATACCGGGGCATCTGTCCCGTCGCGCAATCCTCTGGCCGGCAGCCTGGCCGGCCTGACTGTGGCAACCCCGTTTACCGCGACCGGTACGATTCAGGTCGCCATCACCGACAATACCGGTATGGTTGTGAGCAGCACCAACATCAACCTGGCTGCGATGGCGACGGTGAATGACGTACTGACCGCCTTGAACGGTATTGCCGGTATTACAGCATCACTGAATGCCAATGGCGAACTGTCCATTGCCACTGCTGTCGCCACAAACGGTGTATCAATCAACCAGATGACCAGCGCCATCACGTCATCCACCGGCGAAAGCTTCGGCCAGTATTTCGGCTTGAATGACCTGTTCGTTGGGACATCCGCGGAAAATATCGACGTGGCTGATTACCTGAAAACTGGCCCTCAATACCTGGCCATCGGCATTCTGGATCCCACGGCCGCAGCCGGTACACGCGGCGTTAATCGTGGCGACGGGACAGTCGCTGATAGCCTGGCCGATATGCTGAATTCCAGCGCAACGACTTTTAACGCTGCCGGAAATTTTTCGGCCCAGTCGAATTCGATTATCAGCTACGCTCAAGCAATCATGTCGGATGCCGCATCACAGGCGAGTTTATCTCAATTGGAATCAGATACGTCTTATCAAGTATTCAAAGCCAGCAATGATCTGCTAACCAGCAAGGCCGGTGTCAACATAGACGAAGAGAGTGCCAAACTTCTGGTACAGCAAAACAATTATCAGGCCGGAGCGCAAGTCGTAAAGACCGTGCGTGACATGCTCCAGACCCTGATGGATGCTATGAGATAAGGGCAGAAAGGAATAATAGATGGTTAATCGTATTGCCACCTTCTCGTTCACCAACACAATGATTAACGAGAATATGCGTCTGCAAACACGTTATGCCGACATCAACACCCAGATTAGTTCGGGTTTAAAGTCCCAAAGCTACAAGGGGATTTCCGCAGATGCTCAATATCTGCTAGCGGTTGAAAGCGCCCAGGACAAACTGGACGCTTATAACGCCAGCGGAAACACCGTACTTGCTACCGTGAATACTATGTATTCCACTATGGGCCGTATCAATGATATTGCCAATAGTATCCTTACCACGGTTACAGCAGCTCTCGGCGGCAATATGGTTCCTGGTCCGGTAACAACGTCCCAGGCCACCAACGCTATGAATGAAACGGCCGGCCTGCTTAACCTGCGCATTGCTGGACGTTACGTGTTTTCTGGCTCGGATATTGATACGCTTCCCGTCGATCTAACTGACCCGGCATGGACGGCACAGACTCCGCCTTCCGTCGTCAACACAAGCTATTATCAGGGTAATGCCGCCATAAACAGCGTGCAGGTTTCAGAGACTTTAACTATCGATTATGGGATTACCGCTGACAATTCGGCTTTTGAGACTCTCCTTCGGGCGTATAATCTGCTGGCTAATAACCCAACCAACATCACCGCGTTGAATGAAGCCTCTGCGCTTGTTCATCAGGCGATTGATGCAATTGCCAACCTGCAGGGTGTTTTATCGACTCAGGCCAATTCTATTGAACAACAGACTGACAAGAATGAGCAGGACAAGGTCTACCTGAAAGAATTATCAAGCATGATTAAAGAAGTCGATCTACCATCGGCATCCGTCCAGCTCACCGAAACGCAGACCCAGTTGGAGGCAGCCTATTCGGCTTCCGTGCGGGTACTGAATCTCAGCCTCATCAACTTCCTGTAGCCTTATTAAGCCCAGAGCCAGGCCGCGCCGCGCACGCCGGATGAATCGCCATGAAGTGGCGACTTCAGCTGGGTATGGATGATATCGGTGAAAATATACTTGTCCCAGATCTTCGGAACTTCTTCATATAACGCCGCCACATTGCTCATCCCGCCCCCCAGAACAATAACATCCGGGTCGATAATGTTGATGACAACGGATAATGCGCGCGCCAGTCGGTCGATATAGCGTTCCAGCGCAGCCACGGCCTTCGGCTCACCATTCTTGGCATTGGCGATGATATCGTGGGTCGACAGGTCTTCGTTCGTCACGCGGTTATAATCGCGCTTGAACCCGGTTCCGGAAATCCATGTCTCCTGGCAGCTCCATTTCCCGCAATAGCACAAATCACCGGGATATTCATTCCAGGCCGGGTCGGCTGTGTAATTGACGATTTTCTTGGATGGCTGAACTTCCGTTGTCGAGAAAATATTTTTTGGCAATGGCTGTGTGAAGACACGTGGATACGGCAACGGGTTGTGCCCCCATTCGCCGCCAATGCCATTAACGCCCTTCACTGGTTTTCCCTCAACTGCCACGCCGCCGCCGCAGCCCGTGCCGATAATCACCCCGAACACGACGCGTTTGCCAAGTCCGGCCCCGTCAACCGCCTCGGACACCGCAAAGCAATTCGCGTCATTCTCGATGCGCACTTCACGGTCCAGCAACTTTTCAAGGTCTTTTTTCAACGGTTTGCCATTCATCCAGACAGCGTTGGAATTTTTGACAAATCCCGTATCATCCGAAATACAGCCCGGCATGCCCATGCCAACCGTTCCCTTGGTCCCCAGCGCCGCTTCCGCTTCGCTGACCAGATCCAGAAAGCTTTTCAGCGTGACATCATAACTGCCTTTTTCATTCAGGATACGCTTGCGGTAAAGTTCCTTGCCGTTATGGGCGTCCAGCGCAATAACTTCGGTTTTGGTGCCACCGAAATCGATGCCAATACGAACAGCGGAGTCAGTCATGATGCAGCCTTTATTTTAAGGATGTTTTGGTTGTACGGCGACGATCTGCTCAAACCGCGCATCGTTGGAAAGACCGTTGCGGCGGCCAATCTCGATCGCAAGCTGCGCAAAAAGCTGAGCGGAAATAAACTCATTCTCTGATGTAATCGGATATGTCGCACGTGGCTTGGGCGCACCAGTCTCTTTGTCGCGGGTTGCATCCAGCAAGCGCACATTATCCGCTTCACGGCATATACCGAATTGCAGTTCTTCCACATGGACCGGTGCGTCGGTTCTGTTATTCATGCAATGAACGGAACCTTTCGGAATAAAAATCGCCTGCCCGGCTGGCACGTCCACCTGATGCCCATCCACGATCACGGTCAGAAGCCCTTCCTTGACCATCCAGTATTCTTCACGGCCGCGATGGCGTTGAAGGGACAGTTGATTTCCGGGCTCGACTATCAGACCCTTAACACAGAATTCTTTTCCTTCGCTTACAGGATCTCCCTCTGTTGGGTTCAGGAGGGCATCAAAGGATAGGTTAAAGCGAGCAAGATAGTCTTTTACCGTATGAGCATCGGCATCACCTGCATTTATTGACCAGTTGAGTCCCCACGGCGATTCAATCGTGTCACCACCACCCGGTTTGTATTTTTCCATGGCTTCCAGAGCGCCGGGCACGTCAAAACCGTCCTGCTTGGCTATTTCTGCCTGATTTGCGGGGTTATCAAAGTCATAACCTTTGTTCCAATTGGGGCTAAAACGCTGGTTCACGGCAAATTCACTCTTCATATCAGGTGCGCTCATCTCTTAGAAAACCCTCTCTTTTTAGATTATTGTTAAGTTTTGTCAAAAATATCTTGAATTTAATACCCATTTTCCGGTAAATTATCAATACAAATTTACATAAAATTGTGCAAGCGGAACTAGCAAATAGGGGATTAAGCCATGTCAGATGATGTATTTGTTCAGCTTTTAAGAAAACATGGTCCAAACGGGATTCTCCTGCCATTCGATGTTGACCTGACGTTGCGCGATACCATGGCAACTGATACCCCCCCTCACCAGCATTCTTTAATGACTGAATTATTCTGTCGCACCGCTGGCGGGGTTCTCATTATGACTGGCCGGTCAAGCTCCAGTGTTGACAAAACCCTTTCTGGTGAATTGCCTGGATCATTTGAACATCATTCCGCAATGCGCCTATACCAGGGGAAAGAAGTTGTTGCCCTCGCCCCTGAGGTTGATACGTCTGAAATCGCGACAACGGCCAGAGGATATATTAACGGCTCTATTCCTATCTCCTCCAGCCCTCAGGAAGTTCGAGAATCAGAAGGCAAAATGTCAGCCGTATATCCGGAAGTTAAACGCTTCGCTGTAGCCCTTGTTCATAGTCTGGGCCATGACAAAGTTGAAACGGATAGAAGCCGCCTGCAATTCGCCGCAAAACAAACAATCGATGAACTCGGTATCGATGAAAGCCATAAGGTTGCTGTAGGCAGCGACGCAATTGAGATCGTCCCCAAAGGCCTTGCTCGCACCAGTTTAGCAAGAAATTTTCTTGCTGCTGTAGAAATTGAACGACTTGAAAAACATGGCCTGAATAAAGCTGTCGGCCTGCATAACTTCATGAGCATCGCCTCGTATGCAGACCGGACCCCCTATGTCATCGGGGATAGTGGTACAGATGGTGTTGCCATGATTGCAGCCACGCAATATGGCGGTGGTGGCGTATGGGTAAAGAACGGGAAAGACGTTCCCACTGACTATACCAGGGCTGTGAATGGTCGCCAGATTGGCCGTTTCATGGATACATGGAAGCATATCGGCGAAGCCGTCCAATATCTGCGTGATCATGCTACCATTGTGGTTCTGCCTAGAGAGCTCAATATTGTAGCTCCCAAATAGTTCTTTTGCGTATCCAACCTATTCAGCAAAAGGATACATGAGATGCCCCCAGAATCTCTCCCCCACTTGGTTGCCCAATATGATGCGCTGCTGCTTGATAGTGATGGAACAATTGGTACAACTGAAACGGTTCACGCCGAAATTGGCGCCCGTTTAATGTGCCAGCACGGCGTTCCAACCTCCTTTGAAACACGCTTCAAAATGAAAGGCTGGGGTGAGGCACGCATCTGGGATGAAATGGCAAAAGCCGGAACCCCTATTCAAATCGAACGCGCCGACTTTATTAACGCCCAGACGGAAGCCTTCGTCGCCTATATCGACTCAATACGTGATCCACATACCATCCGCCGGAAAGGGATGCTTCCACTGGTAACAGCATTTAAGGAAGCAGGAAAACCTATATATATTGTATCCAATACTCCGACTGAAGCCGTTGAAGCGCTCAAAAGGGCTACAGCTCTCGCTGAACTTATTGATCATACCATTTCCTACACTGACATTGCCCGCATGGGACTCAATAAAAAACCTGCCCCTGATGCCTATGACCACGCCATCCGACATACAGGCATTGCGGATGGTCGATTCCTTATTGTGGAAGATTCCATCACTGGCGTTACTGCAGGTTTGGCAGCTACAGCTGGTAACTGTGATGTATTCCAGATTTATTACGGATCGGTTGGCGAAAAGCCCCATAAAGACGTTCATTACTCGGTTTGCGATACGGGTGATTTGATGGATATATTTACTCGACATACATCGGTGATTCCTATCCCCAGACGGACGAATGACACACATCATCAGAACGCTCTGGCAGCCCATCGGCACGGACCAGCCTACGATTTTTAAAGCTTTTAGTCTGACCTCGGGCTTCACAAGCAAGTTTGTCTCTAAGCATGGCGGATGGTGACTGTGCGTGCAGTCACCTGCTAACTATTCCCCATCCCAAGGATTTCATTATTCATAATGTTGTGTTATCTAAAATTATCATTAATGCGCAATTTATTTAGGCTAGCATTAAGTCATAAGTTACATAGTATATTAGCCGTAATCGTTATAGGTCAGTAAATGAAAAAATTTTTCAGATACTTGCGAATGTCTTCGATGTTTGCGCTGATTTAGATAAAGAGTTTCGTCAGCGGTGAATAGTTAATCAGGAAACGAAAATTTCGGTGCTAATAGAAGTTAGAATGTTTGTAAGTAAGCGAAGTTAAAATGAATCATAGTCTGCAAGAAGTCGATGATTTTATCACTACTATGGATCATGTGACTACGCTAGAGGATATTTTTAAAGTATTGCGTCCTCAGATAGAGCGCTTAGGGTTTGAAAGATTTGCCTATTGGCTTATGTGGTCCCCTGAAGGCAAACGTATACCCCTTTATATTAATAGTTATCCCGTAGATTGGATTGATCACTATACGGACCAGAAATATGGATCTGATGACTTGGTGATGCGTTATGCAGCCACGATAGTTAGACCTTATAATTGGGACGAGGTGCGTAATAAGTATGAGTTTACTACTCAACAAAGGTTGATATTTAGCGAGGCGACGGATGTAGGGTTAAAGACGGGAGCCACAGTGCCTATAAATGGCCCTGGTAAAGCCAAAGCCGTTTTCTCAGTTTCCAACAATCAAAATAGGGAAGAATTTGCTAAGCTTTTTTTAAAGACTCGTCACGCACTTCACTTATTTGCTACGTATACGCATGAAAAAATTATCTCTCTAAATTTGCACACACGTAATGTAGAAAATATAAAACTCACTGCCCGAGAAATTGAGATGTTAACCTGGGTTTCACGAGGAAAATCTCGGGCGGAAATTTCTATAATTGTAGGAATCTCTGAAGAAACTGTTAAAACTCATATAGAGAGGGCCTGTGGCAAATTGAATGCAACAAATCAAACACAGGCAGCAGCTATTGCTTTAATGAATGGACTGATTCTCCCTTAATTTTCATTGTCAATTCCCCTTATTCTGGGACTTTGCATCATAAAAATGCTGCCTCATAGTTAGTCGTAACTGAGGTAGGAAAGCCATGATTGTGATTGCGCAGGCTGGTCAAGCTGGCAAAACAAGCCTTTTGTTTGATATGCATCGTTTAAGAAAACGTGTGTTTCATGACAGGCTAAAATGGCCCGTTTTTATAAGTCCTCAAGGACTTGAAAGTGATCAATTTGATCTTCCCAATACAATTTATTTGCTTTCAGTAAACAAAGAAAAACGAGTTATTGGTTCATGGCGTATGATGCCAAGCACTGGGCCTAATATGATACGAGATATCTGGCCTGAGTTCTTAGTTTCCTTGCCCATGCCGTCTAATATTAAAGTTTGGGAGGTTAGTAGATTTGCGGTTGATGATGCGGGCGAAAAAACACTTAACACCCAAGTCAACTATATTACCGCTGAGCTATTCTGCGCTCTGACAGAACTATGTCTCTACATGGGTATTAAACAAGTTTTTACTCTCTATGACGCACGCATTGCGCGCATATTACCACGCCTCAATTGCAAACCATATAAAATTAGCGATACACAAAAAATAGACGGCATTAGCGCTAGAACTGGCTGTTTCTTAACTAATCAAGAAATGCTCTCCCAACTTAGATTAGCAAGCGGCATTTGTGAATCTTTAATTGATTATGCGGACCTACCTGAAGAGGTGGAACTTAGAAGAAGAGAAATTCAGGCCTTTGTAAGTCATAGCAAAATTTTAGAAGATGCTTAGGGAGAATGTAATGAGTGTACATAAAATTTCATATCCCAAAGAACGGAATGGCTTAGGTTTTCTACTGAAATTGAGAAAAGAAAAGTTAAATTTTTTTGTTCGTTTAAGTCAAAAAGAGGGAAATTTTGCAGGCTATCGGATTATGAATGATCCAATACTATTTTTAACTGATGCAACAGCAATTCAATATATTTTTCAGGAAAAGAACAATGATTACGTGAGAAGCAAGTACGTCAAATTCTTAAAATATTTATTCTCAGGTGGGATTTTTTTAAGTGATGGTGAGAATTGGCAACGCCAAAGGACGGAAGCGGCTCCCGCCTTTGCAAATGGCAATTTTCCTGAGATGACGTCACAAATGGTAAGAGCTATTGAAGATGCTTTTGCTCAATGGGATCAGAAAATCGAAAAGGGAGAGTATATAGATATAAATAGGGAAATGACACAGTATGCGCTTGATGTTGCTTTAGGTTCTTTATTTCATTTGAATCGCAAAGGGATCACGGATCAAATTGCTGTTAATCTTGGCATTTTACTACGAGAGTCAGAAACACGCATCTGGTCTCTAATATCCTTGCCTCAGTCTTTAACTATGAAATTCCCCAAATACCGTAAAGCTTTAAAGGCGCTTCGAGATATAGTGGATGATCTTATTGCTGAGCGTCGATTATCTAAAGCATATCCAGAAGATCTGCTTTCCCGCGCCATTAGATCATACGAAACCGGGGATACCACATATAAAGTTCTACAAGATAAAGTTATAGCTTTCATGACTTCCGCCCATGAAACCTCCGCTAATAGTCTTGTATGGGCATTGTATGAGCTTGCACAACGTCCTGAAATTGTAAAAAGGATTAAGGACGAGGCAAAAAATGTCCTTAAAGAAGGCGATGCCCTCACTTATGAACATGTTAAGCAGCTTCAATATACTCGCCAAGTATTTGACGAGGTTCTTCGCTTATACCCATCAGTCTGGACAATGAGCCGAGAGGCATCAAAAGATGATATTCTACCTTTAGACAATGAGGAATATCTATCAGTGAAGAAAGGTACGACTATTATGTTGTGCCCTTATGCCATGCATCGCAGAGAAAACTATTGGCCAAATCCTTTGGCTTTTGATCCAGAACGATTTTCTGCAGAAGAAATTAAGAAGAGACCACGTATGGCTTATTTTCCCTTCGCTGGGGGGGCACGTTTGTGTTTGGGTTTCCGCTTTGCTCAGATTGAAGCTGTCGTAGCTTTAGCGCTTATTATCCAAAAATATAATATTTCATTAGTGCCTGGTCAGGATATTCATCCGGAGCCCAATATTACTTTGCGGCCTAATAGGGAAGTATTGTTTGCGCTTTCAAAACGTGAAGCTGAAAACGTGATTCTTTTAAGGGAATTGCAATCTATGGCTTTGGAAGAACAAAATTGTCCATTTCATGCAAAACATTAACTAAAAACTAAAGGAAGAAACTAAAGGAAATAACTATGGAACTATCTTATTATTTAAAAGCGCCAGATATCTTGGAAACTGACAAAGAGCACTCACTAACAGATACAATGCTAAATATTCAGGTTGTAAAATTTTTTGGAGAAACGTTTCACTTGCACATAGAGAAAGAGATGTGGGAGGCATTAATTGAAATTTCTTCTAATGAAAACTGCTCAGTTAATGATATTTGTGCGCTCATTTTTTTCAAGAAAATGCCTAATCTCTCAATGGCGTCTGCAATACGTGTGTTTATAATGAATTATTATAAGGAGGCCGCCACTGTCAGAGGCCATCATTTAGCAGGTCATGGCTCTTTTGAGCGTATGAAATCAGCTGCCGGTCTTCCATCTAACTTCGATCCAAATTCTCCAACTATCTTATCCTGTTAAAATGTAAGAATTGATTCAATAATCAGGGGTGCGTCTGAGGTGGAAAGCGAGGAAAAATCAAGCTGTACGGAAGCCAAAGGCATTTTCTGTGGTATTGTTGAGATCAATTTTACAATTGAGGGAGAGGCAGAACCCCTCAATTTGCAGGCTATGCAACGACTTAATGGCTGGGGCGGCTGGATTCGAACCAACGCATGGCGGTACCAAAAACCGCTGCCTTACCGCTTGGCGACGCCCCAGTGAGGGAAAAGTGTGCCAGAAGCTACACAATCCCCTGCCGAAAGGCAAGTGCCATTTCCAAAAAAATCTTAGTTTTTATCAAGCCATTTATTGAGGTAGGATCGGGCGATAGAATAACTTTCGCCGAGCTGGTCAGTGGCGGATTTTGCGGCCTCCAGTTCCGAATCCTTGGCCGCTTTCTCAATGGTTGCGCAAAGCTTGCTGAGATCGGCAAAGCCGAAATTGGCGGCCATGCCTTTTAATTCATGCGCCCGGGCATACAGGTTGGTCTTATCATTATTCAGGTAGGATTTGCCTATTTCAGCAATAAGCTCATCTGATTTTTCATAAAAACTAACCAGTATTTCTTTGGTTTGGCCAGCCCCCAAACCTTTCACCAGTGAGTTCAATATGTTTTCGTCCAGACCATATTCGGCAAGTGGCCCTGTGCCTTTTTCTGCAGTCCCGGATGCGGCAATTTCCTCAAATTTTTTGACGGCAGAAGCAAAGGAATCATCATCCTCATTCAAATCTATATCATCGGGATTAAAATCCGCACCGAATGAACCTGGTTGCGGGGCTGGCGTGTAAGATTCCTGTGCCTGTTGGGCCATATGACGCATCAATGGGGATATGTCATCGTCAGACAGCAGCGATTCTTCAATGGGCCATTTAAAACTAAGCTGTCCGTCCGCCTTTTTGAGGATATCAATCATCTTTTCAAACGATATGGGTTTCGCGGCAAAGTCATTCATTCCCGCCTGATGGCAGGCCTCAATATCTGAATCTGCCGTATTTCCGGTGAACGCAACGATTGGCGTTCTTTGCACATCAGGGTTAGAGTGGCTGCGAATGGCCTGCGTTATCTGCGTTCCGTCCATGTCTGGCAATTGCAGATCCATCAGGATGACGCTGAATGTCTCGCGCTCCAGCAGCTCCAGAACTTCGCGCCCTGATCCGGCCGTTACACAGATCAGGCCAAGTTTATCAACAAACCCGCTGACAACTTTCAGGTTAATCATGTTGTCATCAACAACCAGCATCTTGAGATGATGATGGAAGAACACATTGGATGATGCCGTTGAAGCTGAGACTTGTGGCGCGTCCTGCTGCCCCTCTTCTTTGACTTCAGCGCCGCGCATCATGCGCAGCGTAAAGAAAAATGTGCTGCCTTCGCTTTCTTTGCTGCTGATGCTGATATTCCCACCCATAGCTTCGATCAGGCGTTTGCAAATGGCAAGTCCAAGGCCCGTGCCGCCATATTTACGGCTGACACTGCTATCCGCCTGTGCAAAAGGCATAAACAACTTTTTCTGCGCTTCGGCACTTATACCAATGCCGGAGTCCTGAACCGCAAAGTAAATGCTATGTTCATTATTTACATCGGTTGATTTGCCGGTTAAATCCTGTACACGCAGGTAAACAGTACCCTTGCTGGTGAATTTAATGGCGTTATTAATAAGGTTGAGCAGAACCTGGCGCAGCCGTGTGGGGTCGCCCACAACCCAAGTAGGTATATTGGGGTCGAGTTCCAGAATCAGGTCAATATTCTTAAAATCGGCATGCCCTTTCATAAGAGTCTGAATCCCGCGTAACAGGCGTTTCAGGTCAAAACTGATGGATTCAAGTTCCATCTTACCGCTTTCAATCTTCTCGAAGTCAAGAATATCGTTCAGCAAAGCCAGCAGCGCATCGCCGGAGTCTTTGATGGTGGTGGTATACTCATATTGCTCTTTGCTCAGGGTAGTATCCTGCAACAAGCGCAACATACCCATAATGCCAGTCATCGGGGTACGAATCTCATGGCTGACAACGGCAAGAAAAGCAGATTTGGCGCGGGTAGCCTCATCGGCGGCCTCTTTTGCCTTCCGCATTTCCTCGGTCTGTTGGGCAGCCTTTATCTGCATTTCTGACATAACTTTCCGCTCCTGCTCAATTACTTGCATTAAGCGGCGGTGCTCGGATTTTTCGCGCTCTTCTTTTAGCTCATCGCTGTCACTGTTTTCGCGTTCCAGTATCTTTTTTGTGTGCGGGTTAGCCTGACGGCGATAATCCTGGTGAACTTCAGCAAGGTTTTCGTCATAAAATGTGGCCAGCAGGGATGACAGCATAGCGGCAAACATCAATATTTGCGGAGCCATAATAGTTAATGGCGTGATTGTGAGTATATTGAGGCCAAGTACCAGTGTCACAACAATTGATGCCGACAGGAATGAGCAGATAAGCATTAGTGACGTGTAATACATGCGGCTGTGTAATTGCGATTGGCGCGCCGCCAGCGTGGCGAGGGTAACATAAATAAATACCTGGGCGCCATAATTGAGGCACATAGCGGCGATGGGGGTGGCGTTCGCTAGGATAAGCCCAGCAACTCCGCAGATAAAGCTGATACCGGCCAGACCGCAAAGAAATGGGGTGGGCCGTTCCTCGGCGCTGCGGTAGCTTTTAGCAAAGCATAAGATCAGCAGCAGCGTAGTAATGACCCATGTAGCAGGCACAAACGCTTCAGCATTGATAAATTTCTGAAAGATAAAATTTTTAACCACTAAATAGCGCAGCAAAACAACAAGCCACATCAAGGCGACGTACATATGCGACCAGCTGCGTTTTGTACGAGCCAGGCACAAGAAAAGTACGAATCCCGATAGCGCCAGAAAAGTCGCCAGGTGATCAAGGATAGCATTCAGTGGGTTTACCATCGCCCCGTTTTTTAACTGGGGCGACATAACCGTTAAATTGCCCGCGTAAGTCTTAATATACATGGCCAGAAAAGTCGTCTGCCCCTGCGGTATGTTGACATTGAAATTTTCGGGGATGGATATGACACTCATTTGTTCATTGAGCGACGAATACAACGTGCGACCGGTGCTCAAATTATACAATTCAAATTGCTTGACGTTGACAAAACGTCCAGTGGTTTGAGATCCTAGACCGAAGCTCCAGCTTTCATTAGCGCTGATACTGGAAATAGGAAATACAAGCCATGTCGCGTTGCCATCAATACCCAAATTAATGAGATTGGAATCTTTACGGTATTTAAGCAGGTATCCACGCTGAACCATTTCGCGGATATTATATTTTGTGATGTTATTGGATGAATCAGGGATAACATATATGTGGCCTTCCAGGTCGGCCGTGCCGGTGAAATCACTTAAAACGGTGCTGGGATAATTAATTTTGGTGTTGGTGGCTTCTGGGACGGTCGATTTTGTCTGCGCGCTCGCCCCGAAAGAAAGTGGAAGCAAAGTAAAAACAAATAAGGCCGCTCTAAGACTCTTTTTAACGAGAGGAAATGATTGTAAAGGAGATTTTGCCATAATTTTGAAGATGTTGAAGCAGGTTAACCCAAGCTTTACCTTCACGGAAAAACATTAATAATGAGTATAAATGAGATACAAGATGGCGGAAATTAACGCAGTTTATTTGCCAGAATACGTATAGCTTCCGGATAGGCTATATGCTCCTGTTCAAGAACGCGGGCCGCAAGCGTGTCCGGCGTATCTCCGGGCAGGATGGGTACACTTCGCTGCAAAATGATTTCGCCCTCATCCACGCCGGGGGTCACGTAATGAATGGTGCAGCCACTCATGATATCACCCGCCTCAATGGCTCTCTCGTGCGTATGAAGACCTTTATACTTTGGGAGAAGGGATGGATGGATATTTATAAGACGTCCGGACCAGGGCACTATGAAATGTGGGGTCAGGACCCGCATAAACCCGGCCAGACAAATCAGGTCGATATCAAACTCGGCAAGCGTTGTAAGAAGCTGGGTCTCAAATTCTTCCCGGGTAGGATAGCCTTTATTCAAAACGATACGCGTTGGAATGTTTGAGATGTTTGCTCTTTCAAGAGCATAGACATCAGCTTTATTGGATATGACAACAGCAATCTCCGCCGGAAATTCATCGATACGACACGCATCGATTATGGATTGGAGGTTGCTTCCCCGACCCGAAACAAACACAGCCAGCTTGATTTTACCCTTTGGCATCAAACAGCCCAGGCGCTGGCCGTGTTGGAGATACGCACACGTGTTTCGGATTCATTAACAACGGTATGACCAATTATAGTTGCCGTTTCGCCTGCCTGCTGAAGCGTCGCGATAATATTTTGGGCCTCGCTGACGGGCACGATGGCTATCATTCCCAGACCGCAATTATAGGTGCGTGCCATATCGGTATCATCCAGTCCGCCATATTGTTTTAACCACTTGAATACAGGCGGCAAAACCCAGCCAGTGGCATCCAAATCGACACCAATACCATCCGGCAGAACCCGGGGAATGTTTTCGAGCAGGCCGCCACCCGTAATATGAGCGAGACCTTTGATAAGATTGCCAGCCTTGATGAGCGGCATCAATGATTTAACATATATTTTGGTGGGGGTCAGCAGAATCTCGCCAAGCGTCTTTTCCGGTTGTGGCGCAAAGGCATCGCTGTAGTTAAAGCTATTATCGGCTACAATTTTACGGACAAGTGAATATCCGTTGGAATGCACCCCGGACGAAGCGATACCGATAACAGTATCGCCTGACTGAATAGTATCCCCGGTCAGCAATCTGGACCGTTCGACGGCCCCCACCGTAAATCCGGCCAGATCATAGTCGCCATCGGCATACATGCTGGGCATTTCAGCAGTTTCACCGCCAATCAGCGCGCAGCCGGCCTGTTTGCAACCTTCGGCAATTCCGGCGATCACACGGGCGGCGGTATCGACATTGAGCTTGCTGCTGGCGAAATAATCCAGGAAAAACAAGGGTTCTGCGCCCTGGACCAATACATCGTTGACGCACATGGCGACCAGATCAATGCCAACCGTATCATGCTGGGCCGCGTCAATGGCCACGCGGATCTTGGTTCCCACGCCGTCGGTGGACGAAACCAGGACCGGATCGACAAATCCGGCCGCCTTGGTATCAAAAAGCGCGCCGAAACCACCAAGTCCGCCCATGGTGCCAATACGATTGGTGGCCTTGGCATAAGGCTTAATCCGTTCGACCAGTTCATCCCCGGCGTCAATATCAACCCCAGCTGATTTATAGGCATTGTTCGGTTTCATTTTGAAAACCAGTCTTTCTATTGTAAAAAGAGGGTGTACATGTCCCCATTTCTTTAACTGTTTTGCGATGCCCCGTATAGTCCCCCTCCTTATTTTTCTGTCGTTTTTTATGGCCATTTTGAGTGTTAAAGGGACCTCTGCCTATGGGCAGGGCATCCAGGATGCCTATCTTGTCCGGGATGTACAGGTTGATGTTCTTGATCAAAGCGCGGTCAAAGCGCGTAACAAGGCCTTCGGAATCGCGCAGGATAAAGCTTTTGCCATTCTGGCCGAGCGTTTTTTGGGGTCTGCGCCCGCCAAGCCACCCAGTGCCCATATTCTATCGGGAATGGTGCAGGATTTTGAAATCGTCAGCGAGCAGCTGTCGAAAAAGCGCTACCGTGGTACTTATAATTTCCGCTTTCGTCCGGCGGCGGTGCGTAGCTATTTTGGAACGGGTCCGGTCAATTTTGTCCCCGGGAATGATGAATCGGAAAAAACCATCCTGTTGTTGCCGTACTTTATGAAGGATGAGACGGTTATTCTTTGGGACAAAGAACGCAATCCGTTTCTGGCGGGATTAAGCGTAAAAAATAATGATGCCACATCAGTGATATTACCTGTCGGAGACATTGCAGACACCAACGATATAGGCGAAGGCGATCCGCATGTGCTGTCCTCATCTTCACTGAAACGGCTCCGCGCTCGTTACGATGTGGCGGATGTTGTTATTGCTGTCGCCAAAGTTAGCACCAAAAAGCCGCACACTTTGTCAGTGGATATGTTCCGTACCGACCGAGGTCGCATTGAATTGGCCGACCATGCGGAATATGAAGAAACCGTACCGCCGCAGACAGGCGATCAGAACGTGTTCATTCAGGCAGCGATGGGTATGCTCGGCAAGCTGAATGGTGATTGGAAGCATACAGGATATATTGGCTCGGATAACCCCAAGCCATCCACGCCAACCGACGATATGACGACAACCATGCCACCACAGGCAGAACCGGATATCGAGCCAGTTCCCCCTTCGGTTCCTGTAACTGCATTCGGGCGCAATGAATCTAACTTTAAAGTATTTATCACCGGAATGCCGCAATGGTTGAATATGCGGAAGCAGCTAAATGGTATTCCTGGCATGGGTAATCCGATGATTACCTCCATGAAAACCAACCAGGTGGATATGCGCATCAGCTATAGCAACTGGGAAAATCTGGTTGCCGGTCTCAGGGAACGTGGTTTTGTGGTTGAACCGGCAGGTGATGGCACCTATATCCTTAAACAGCGTTCAGGGGGTTATTAAATAGATGGATAACGGCATGAAGCAATATGCGCAGTATTTTTTCTGGGTTGTGGCTCTGTTATTGATCATTTTGCTGGTCAATCTGTTCCGCGATGTTTTGCTGCCTTTTGTTCTGGGCGGCGCAATCGCTTATCTGCTCAACCCGATAGTTGAATTTCTGATACGCAAGGGGGTCAGACGTCAATCTGCAGTCCTCTGCATTCTAGGCCTCTTTTTTGCCGGGGTTGTCAGTATTCTCCTGGCTGTCTCGCCGGTTATCTTCCGTGAAGCCGGAGGATTTATCGCGGCGGTGCCAACCTATATCGAGAAATTGCGCCTGCTGGCCGAAAGCCGCCTGAACTGGCTGCAATCGCATATGGGGGATGATGTTACGGACCAGATCCAAACTGCCCTGCAGGAAAACGTGGGCAAGGCTCTCACGGTCGGAAAGGGTATAATCGGCGGTATCACCACGGGGAGCAAAGCGTTCATCGACTTCATTACAACAGTCATCATTACCCCGATTGCGGCGTTCTTCTTTATGCGCGAATGGCCGCATGTGGTGGCGTGGGCCGAGGGGCTTATCCCGCGCCAGCATCTCAGTACCGTGCATATGCTGTTGCGCCGTATCGACGGCAAAATTTCCGGGTTCGTTCGTGGTCAGACATCGGTCTGCGCCGCGCTGGGAACTGGCTATGCGATTGCGCTGTCATTGGCGGGGCTGCAATACGGGTTCGTGATTGGGCTTGCGACAGGGCTGTTGTCCTTTATTCCATTCGTGGGCTCCACCTTAGGATTGGTAACAAGTGTGATGGTCGCCTATTTCCAGACCAGTGGCGATTGGAGTTTTGTGGGCATTGTGGCTGCCATCTTCTTCGCGGGACAATTCATCGAAGGTAATTTTATTACCCCAAAGGTTATGGGCGACAGCGTGGGCCTGCACCCACTCTGGATTATTTTTGCCCTGATGGCAGGTGGTTCCCTGATGGGAATTGTCGGCATGTTCCTGGCCGTGCCAGTGGCTGCCAGTGTTGGTGTGCTTGCGGGTTTTGCCATTTCCGAATATAAGAAGAGCCGCTACTTTTGTACCGGAAATGGATTGATACAGGATGACAGCCACGCAAATCCCGCTTGATTTGAAGTCAGTGCCCGTTCTCGGGCGCGACGATTTCTTCGTGAGCGGTTGCAACGAACTGGCATTTCACTGGATTGAAAAATGGCCGCTGGGCTGGCATCCGTTTCCAGCCTTCATTGTTTATGGTCCACGCGGCTCCGGAAAATCCCATCTTGCTGATGTCTGGGCCGACAGGTCTAAGGCGATCCGCCTGGGGCCTCAGGTTATCATGGATACGCCGCTGGATGATATTTTTGCACAGAACCGCAATCTGGTTATTGACCGTATCGACCTGCTGATTGGGGCGCGTGACTGGGAAGAAAAGCTGTTTCACATCTATAATTTCTGCGGCCAGAATAATCTGTATCTTCTGGGGCTGTCGCATGTCGCCCCGGAACAGATGGTCTTTACGGTCAATGATCTGGGGTCGCGCCTGCGCGCCGCCCCGCATGCGGCAATATCCACGCCGGATGATGATGTGCTGCTAAAGGTCATGGCGCGGCGTTTCCATGATCAGGGTTATATGGTGGCTGAAGGGGCGCTGCAATTTGCGCTGACACGTATGGAGCGGTCATGGGAAGCTTTGGACCATTTAATCGATGATGCCATTATGCAGGCCATGGCCCAAAAGAAACAGATTACAATTCCGTTGCTGCGTGATCTGATGCTCCGGTCAGAACCCCTGTAATCTCGCAGGCCTGGGGGTTTATCCGGCCCCAGTCCACCCCGGCGTAATTAATCAGGCTCAGTGTTGATGGCGCATAATGATGCTCCACCTGATAAAAATAATGGTTAGGCTTCTTTGCGCCCAGATAACGCACGGTTTCATGTATCCATGGGTTATGTCCGATGACCAATACTTTCTCATGATAGGATGCGGTGTAATCCGCGATGATATCCAGGATTTCCTGCACTGACTCGGCCCGGTATAGACCCAGATGGCAATCTGTCACGGGAATACCGATGAAGTCCAGGCAAGCCAAGGTTTCGCGTGTACGTAAAACACCGGAACAAAGAATGATATCCGGCGTCTGGCCCATTTGGCGCAGTATATTCCCTACCTGACGGCTTTCGCGTCTACCGCGTTCCGTCAGCTGGCGCTCAATATCCGGCGATCCTTCGGCTTCGCCGTGCCGCATAAGCATAAGTTTCATCATAACAGCTTCGTGTATTGCCAGGTAGTTGGTTGCTTGTTCGTTAGAATAAAAACCTTGCCATCAAATTCAAGGTCAAACCCAATCCCCTGCCTCTCAGATTTAAAAAATTACAGACTTAGCATGAGAAGGTCAAGCTTGACTCCTGCAGATATAGTCACTATCATAATAGAAGTAGTATATAAAATTCGTCTTGGCGGAGAACTATGATGGAAAAGAAAAGCTTTGAAAAAATGCCCTGCTCAGTTGCACGTGCGCTTGAACATGTCGGGGAATGGTGGAATATCCTCATTTTACGTGATGCCATGATGGGATTAAAACGATTTGATGATTTTCAAACTACCCTTGGCATTGCTCCAAACACCTTGACGCGGCGCTTAAATAGTCTTGTAGAATCAGGGCTTCTTGAACGGCAGCGTTATAGTGAGCGGCCGCCGCGTGATGAATACATTTTAACCGAAAGTGGGCGGGATTTTCTTCCGGTTATTGCGGCCCTCGCAGCCTGGGGAGATAAGTATTATTCGCCCAAAGGCACGGACACCCTTATAGTAAGTCATAAAAGCAAGAAGGTGGTTGACCCGGTTATGATTGATAGAAAAACCGGTGAAGAGCTTTCATATTCCAATGTCGTTTTTGCAGCTGGCCCCGCTTCAAGCAGGCTCAAAAGAATGCATTATTCGAAGTTAGGGCTGCCTATACTTGAGGGTTAGCATGCGGATCGCTTGCAAAACATTTGAAGAATACTGATTGGCTAAAGGAGTTTGTCACCATGGATGACGTCATCATCATCGGCGGTAGCTTTGCTGGACTTGCTGCCGCACTTCAACTTGGCCGCGCCCGCCGCAAGGTCACGGTTCTCGATACCGGCCTACGGCGCAATCGCTTTG
>CAMLMM010000026.1 GCA_946481105.1 uncultured Alphaproteobacteria bacterium | reverse complement strand
TCGCCTTTATACAGAGGATTTTCAGTTCTTTTAACAATCAAGGTTTTGTTTTGTGCCAATATTAAAATGGTATCCAGCAAATTACCTTTGTCTGATTTTTGTTTTTGCCATTTTGCTGCAACAATTCCTACCTGATTGTTATGCAAGTCTTTCATAATTTCGCGCAATGAATCAGGTTTCCTGAGTTTAGTTATTCGTTCGGCATATTCATTGATAATGCCCAAGGACATGACAAAGGAATCTGCCTCGTCATCATCAAGGAAGGCATTTAATACACTATAAAGTTCCGCAGCTGCATAGGCGTGTTTGACTGCATTGGCGGCACCACCATCGAATCCCAAATTCTTTTCCAAATGGTTCGTAAGAATTTCGTATCGTGCATAAAAAATGACGATGGGTGCTAAAGCAATGAAAAATAAAATGAGCGTAATTATTAATAGGCGGAATTTTTTGTGTTTCATAATTTCAAATCCGTTAGCGTACAAGTCGGATGGGAGGATTGGTTTGCGGTGTTGCCGCTGCGCCTGTGCAGTTCTTGAGAACTGCTTGTCGTCGAACCCTCTTCTCGGGTTCTCTACCACTCCGCCATTAAAAAAGCCCCCTTGCGGGAGCTTTTTTAATGGCGGAACGGGAGGGATTCGAACCCTCGATACGGACTTTCGAACCGTATGCCGGTTTAGCAAACCGGTGCCTTAAGCCTCTCGGCCACCGTTCCTCACTGCGTTTGGAGCGTCACCACTCCAATCCATCAAGTTCGCCCTTTTTAGGGGGAAAATCCTTAAAAATCAATGCGAAAAAGGGTTAAAGGCTGACATTCCACAAAACAGCCCCGGGAACCGCCATTTCCTTGGCAACTTCCCAGGCTTTGGCATCGCTGAACGGGCAGGCCGGGTAGGGTGGCAAGGATGCGGGCGCCCGGTGAAATTTGCCTTCGTATTCGTGCCGTATGGCCTGTCCCGTATCCCCGGCATGACGAGCCGCCAATACCGCATGAATGGGAATATCTGGAAAGGCTAGACAGGCAGCACGAGCCAGAACGCCACTGACCGCCGGAATCCAGATTTCCGGCGGCGTGTCCGACAGGATTTCATACATGGCGTCCGCCATGGCGTCGATGAAGTCGGGCGTGTCAAAGCCGAGTGGCAGATTATACAGTTCCGGATAGTGGTCGTGCGTTTGTTGGTGCAGGTCATTCACGGGCAGTGGTTCACACCAGTATAATGTCGCGGGCTTCACATCTTTCAGCCAGGCCGGGTCATAATTCGACCGCGCGATAAAGAGCGAACAATCATAACCGAGTTCACGGCAGACTGTCGCCACCGCCCACGCGCCGGAACCATAGACGCTGCCGGTATAGGCGAAATGTGTATGATTAAGTGTGGGAAGCCAGCGCAACAACGCCAGAGTTTTGAGTCCGCCGGGAATTAAATCACCGCGCACAACCTCTAAACGGTCATGCGTGGTGATGGAAACCTGCGACGTATTAACCAAGTTTCTTCTTCAGCAGGTCATTGACCATGTCCGGGTTGGCTTTGCCACCGGACTTTTTCATGACCTGGCCGACAAAGAAGCCGAAGAGTTTATCTTTGCCGCCTTTATACGCGGCGACGTTGTCCGGGTTTTCGGCAATGACTTCGTCGACGATTTTTTCAATCGCGCCACTATCGGTTACTTGTTTCAGGCCTTTTTCTTCGACAATCGCAGCCGGGTCTTTACCGGATGCCATCATCTCGGCAAACACATCCTTGGCGATTTTACCCGAGATGGTGTTGTCAGAGATAAGGCCGACGAGCGCGCCGAGTTGTTTGGCAGATACCGGGCTTTCAGCCAGAGTCTTGCCATCCTTGTTCAGGCCGCCGAGTAATTCGTTGATGACCCAGTTGGCGACGAGTTTGGAATCATGGCCTTGGGCCGCGGCTTCGTAATAATCCGCGCGGCTGCGTTCCATGATCAGGACGGATGAGTCGTAAGTCGACAAGCCATAGGACGACATAAAACGGTGCTTTTTCTGGTCCGGCAATTCGGGCAGCGTTTCTTTGATCTGCGCGACAAAATCCTGCTTGATAACTAATGGCAGCAGGTCAGGGTCGGGGAAGTAACGATAGTCATGCGCTTCTTCCTTGGAACGCATGGAGCGCGTTTCGCCTTTGGTTGGGTCCCAGAGGCGGGTTTCCTGTTTAATTTTTCCGCCACCTTCGATGATTTCAACCTGACGGGTTGATTCATATTCAATGGCCATTTGCACGGCCTTGATCGAGTTGACGTTTTTAATCTCGCAACGTGTGCCAAGTTCACCACCCGGTTTACGGACAGATACGTTAACGTCGGCGCGCATTGATCCTTCTTCAAGGTTGCCGTCACATGTGCCGAGGTAGCGCAAAATCATGCGCAGTTTGGTCAAATAAGCGGTCGCTTCCTCGGGACCGCGCAGGTCAGGTTCGGACACGATTTCCATCAGGGCGCAGCCGGAGCGGTTCAGGTCGACAAAGCTCTTGGTCGGGTGCTGGTCATGAATGGATTTGCCGGCGTCCTGTTCCAGATGCAGACGGGTAATGCCGATTTCCTTCACCTCACCGTTTGGCAGGTCGATTTCAATCACGCCTTTGCCGACAATAGGGTGCAGGAATTGGGAAATCTGATAGCCCTGCGGCAGGTCGGGATAAAAATAGTTCTTCCGTTCAAACACGGAATGCAGGTTAATCTGAGCATTGAGGCCCAGCCCGGTGCGGACGGCCTGTTCCACGCAATATTCATTCAGGACGGGCAGCATGCCCGGCATGGCGGCATCCACCAGTGATACGTGGTCGTTTGGCGCCCCGCCGAATTCGCAGGACGCGCCCGAGAATAGTTTTGATTTCGCGACAACCTGGGCGTGGACTTCCATCCCGATAACAATTTCCCAATCGCCTGTTTCGCCTTTGATATATACGGACATATTATATTTCCTCGTTAGGGTGTTTATTTTGCATTGATACAGGCCAGTGTTGCTTTTTGCTGCATTGATTGAAATTCAGGGTCATTCAGTAGCGGAGACAGAAAGTCATTCGGCATCGGATTTTTCTGGACACGCAGGCGGGGCCATGCAGTGGTTTTTACACGGAAAAAATTATCGGTCTTACGGCCTACACAGGCGCAGGCAGCCTGTGTGCCGTTATTCATCGCGCAGCGTTTTTCAACAATATCATGAATGGGGTATTGTGCGCAGGGGGCATTCGCTTCGGCAAGAATTTTATTGGCGGCGGCGGCGCTTTTTTCGTTATTTGCGTTTAAATCGGCGATATCTTCCATCAGGATAGTGCGGCCAAAAAACATAGATGTACAGGTACAGTATTTAACCATGCTGAGTGGTGCCATAATACCATCATTCTGGGCGCTAAGCAGGCAGCTTGCCTTGAAATCACGTATGGTGCTTTCGGTGACAGGCGTGCGTGTTTCAGCCGCCTGTGCAGAGACATGCAGCATAAACAAAACCGTGATAAAACAGGCAAGATGTTTCAGCATGATCAATCCTTAAATGGGTTCGGCTTCGTATAATGCGAACGGCAACGGCGACGATATTCCGTGCGGGCGTTCTGATAGTCCGAGTCCTCCCATAAGCCGCCAATAGGGTCGTCATACATTTTTTCATTCCCGCGATTCCACGCAATCATCATTTCAGTGCGGCCAAACTCTTTGAAATGCAGTCCCATGCCAGCACTGACGCATCCGCAAAATTTTGGTATGTCGTCGATACGTGGGTCGTTGCGCGTACTTAAAACACAATACAGATATTCAATCTGCTCGACTGGCACATCCATACAGGGTGTAATGACTTCGGTCACATATTTTTCAAAGGTAGCGTTGCCAATGACGCGGCTCTTCTTTTGTTGAAGTTCCTTAAGTTCTTTGTGCGTTATGGTTCCAACGGTCGCTGCTGTCGAACAGGTACAGTAATAACGATGCGCATCTGGCGTGAATCGTTCCGGCACGCGCGACAGGCAGCGATCGTAAATCATATTCCCGATATCCGGGGTTATCGGCAGGTTAGCGTCGCGGTCCAGATTAACTTCAGGTGGCAGTATCGGGAACAGCCGGGAAACCTCCCGCTGATAAAAATTTGGCTTTATCAGTGCCTCCGCCAGTGCAACCGATACCTGTCCCAGGACAAGTACCAATGCCAGGCCAAGCAGGAGCTTCCCGCGTGACATTATGCCACCTTTTTCAGCAGGGCGTGTTGGGCGTTAAACTGAATGGCCTTTTCCAGTGCATTTGCAGTACGGAACATGGTAACTTCGTCCCATGGGCGGCTGATAATCTGCAAGCCAAGCGGCAGCCCCTGATCATCCAGCCCCGCCGGAACGGATATACCCGGCAGGCCAGCGAGGGATGCCGGAATAGTGAACACGTCACCCAGATACATTTTGATCGGGTCGTCTGAGTTCTCGCCGATGGCGAAAGCGGAGGAGGGCGCGGTCGGAGTCAGGATGGCGTCACATTTTTCAAACGCAGCTTTGAAGTCGTTCGCGATCAGGCGACGTACTTTCTGGGCCTTAGTATAATAGGCGTCATAGTAACCGGATGACAGGCAATAGGTGCCAATCATGATACGGCGTTTGACTTCGGCCCCGAAACCGGCAGCGCGCGAGAGTTCATAGGTTTCCTGCAAATCCTTGCCTTCAACGCGCAGGCCGTAACGCACGCCGTCATAACGGGCGAGGTTCGACGAGGCTTCGGCCGGGGCGATAATATAGTAGGTTGGAACAGCATATTTGGTGTGCGGCAAGGAGATATCAACGATAGTCGCACCCGCATCTTTCAGCATGGCTGCGCCCTTGTCCCAGATATCGACAATTTCCTGTGGCATACCGTCAACGCGGTATTCTTTCGGGATACCGATTTTCAGGCCTTTGATATCCTGTTTCAGCAGGCCAGCAAAATCAGGTACGTCCATTTGGGCTGAGGTGGAGTCTTTCGGATCAAACCCGGCCATGTGCTGAAGCATCAAGGCGGAATCTTCGACGGTACGGGCAAACGCGCCAGCCTGATCAAGTGAGGACGCGAAGGCGATAATGCCCCAACGGGAACAACGGCCATAAGTTGGCTTCACGCCGACGATACCGCAGAAACTGCCCGGCTGACGGGTGGAACCACCTGTATCGGTGCCCGTTGCCGCAATCGCCATACCAGCGGCGACAGCGGCGGCGGAGCCACCGGAGGAGCCGCCCGGCACAAGTTTTTTGTCCGGGTGTTTATTACTCTTCCATGGGTTGACGGCAGGGCCATAGAAACTGGTCGTATTGGACCCGCCCATGGCGAATTCATCAAGGTTGGTTTTGCCAATCGAGATTGTGCCCGCATCAATCAGCTTTTGTGACACGGTCGATTCATATTGAGGCACGAAATTATTCAGAATGTTGCTGGCTGCCGTGGTTTTGACACCTTTGGTGCAGAATAAATCTTTCATCGCAATCGGGACGCCTTCGAGCGGGCGCATTTCACCTTTGGCGATACGCGCGTCGCTATCTTTAGCGGCGGCGAGGGCGAGGTCGGCCGTTTCGGTGATAAACGCGTTCAGGTCGCGTCCGGATTCCATTTGTTTCACATGGGCGGAAACCAGTTCGGTGGCCGAAAACTTCTTGGCTTTCAAACCATTCACGGCTTCGGAAATGGTCAGGGAATTCAAATTGCTGGTCATGATTATTACTCTACGATCTTGGAAACAACAAAGAACCCTTCGACAGATTCCGGCGCATTCGCCAGTACCTTGTCAGGGATTCCCCCGTCAGTCACTGCGTCCGGACGCAGGCGCAGCGTAATTTCGGATACGCTGGCGAGGGGGGTGACCCCGTCCGTATTGACTTCCTGCAACTGCTGCATCCAGCCGATAATCCCGTCCATCTGGGGGGCATAATAGGTCAGGTCATCTTCGGTGACCTTGATTCTGGCAAGGGACGCGTTTTTCTGAACGGTTGCTTTATCAATCGGCATGTGGTGTTCTCTTGGTTGATGGTATTCTTAATAATTAACATTCAAATCAACCACCTGCAAGCACTATGGCTATAGTTTCATGTGATGAATTCACGGCTAATCTGGCCAAAACCGACCGCCTGCTAGGGCTGGATATTGGAACCAAAACCATTGGTGTCGCGTGCGGGTCGGTCATGGGTGGTTTTGCATCCCCTTTAACTGTTATCAATCGTACCAAAATCATTAAGGATGCCGAACATCTGGCCAGGCATATGAAAGATTATGAATGTTCCGGCATCGTTGTAGGCTGGCCGCTCAATGTCGATGGGACGGAAGGGCCGCGCTGTCAGGCAACCCGCGATGTGATGCTTGAGATTATGAAATATATCCCGGTCGTCCCAGTGACGTTCTTCGATGAGCGGTTCTCCACCAAAAAATCCACCGAGTTTCTGATTAAGTCGGTGGATATGTCGCGTAAAAGACGGGGAGAAATTGTGGATAAAATGGCCGCTCAGGTCATTTTACAGGATTTCATGGACTTTTACCAAACCGCCCGAGATTGACCCCGTTCAGGCGCATCCATTCTTTGCCTGTTTTGTAGTCATCGGAAAGTTCTTCGCACAGCTTCCAGAAGCGTACGCCGTGGTCGCCATGGGTCAGGTGCGCGACTTCGTGGGATACCACATAATCAATAGCGTGCATTGGGGCGAAGACCAGTCGCCAGGAGAGTGTCATGCGCCCATCGGTCGAGCAGCTACCCCAGCGAGACTTCATATCACGCACGCAGAATGTTTTGAGGATACGATTTAGCTTTGCGGCCTTATCTATTGATAATAAATGCAATTCTTTTTCGGCATGGGCGCGAATAAAGCGGGTGATACGCGGGGTAGGGTCGTCCAGCTGAGTGGTAACCTGAATTGTGTGTTCGGTAATTGTTATTCTGGTGGTTTTATAATCGCCCTTATCTATATGTAACCGCTTATTTTTTCCCATGATGGGAATGATGGCTCCGTCAATAAACGGGACAGGATCGGGCAGGGCGTTTATTTTATCGGCAATCCAGTGCTGGTTCTGTTCCGCGAACTCATACGCCTTTTTCAGGCTGGCGCGTTTTGGAATGACCAAGTTAATACGGCGGGCATGTGAATCGAGCCGGAGCGCCAGTCGTTTGGCCTTCGGGGATATTTTCACATGCAGGTGCGGTGAGATTGTTGAGAAATCAACCATGTGACCATTCTGCGCCTCCAATTGTGAATATCAAGTTGATTTGATTTTCAATAATTGAATCCGGCGGCTATTAATTGCTGTACGGCGTGGCTATGGGGACGATAAGTCGACTCAACGCCAAGATATGGTAAATTATGGGTCAACCATTTCTTTGCTGCTGCCCGACCTGCTTCATGCAAAGCATCAATAAATTCAGGAGATGTATTGAACTTGCTGGTGTCATTCAGACGCCAGCCGTTAATTTCACCACCCGACATTTCAATTTCTATGGCATGGATGCGCATCAGATTGGAATCGTCGAGCGCCAGAGAGGCAACATCCCGATGGATTTCATCATGATATAGTTTCTTGCCATAGCGTGGCTGGTTATCCTCACTCTGATGGTCATGCAGGATAATCATAAAAATATCTGTCGGCCTGGCGTCGAGCAGAGGCTGGAGAGGCGGGTTCTGTTCATAACCGCCATCAAGATAAGTATAGCTGAGTTCTTTCAGGAACGTGAAGGGGTTGCGATGGTCTAATATCTGATGCGTCCCCAATTCGCGCAAATTGGCGGAGGCTCCCACTCCATTGGGCGTTAAATTTTTGCCGGAGAGGATAATATGCTCTTCCTCACCAGTCAGGTTATGGCGGCGGACCGTATTGGCGGAGAAAACAACGCGGCCAGTCTGCGCGCTTTTCCAGTTTGGCACGATATCCTTGACCATGCCGGATATCATCTGGGTCGCGCCGGTTGTCATCAGCGGATTAAGCGCCTGAACACAGGCGGCCATATTAAAGCAGGCTTTGGGGTAATTGGGCCAGCGTTCGTCAGTCGGTATCATCCAGCGGGGCAGGCAGTCGGCGAAACCGCGGGTTAAATCCAAGATAGCCCCGCTTTGTTTCAGGCGGTCCCATATTTCATTGACACGGCGAACACCTTCATGTGCGCCGCCATCGTTCAGCCCGCTGGTCAGCAGAACGCCATTCACTGCCCCGGCGCTCGTTCCGGAAATAGCTGTTATTTGTCCGATTGTTTCGAGAACGGGGACGAGTTCTTCCAGAACGCCGGCGGTAAACGCCCCCCATGATCCGCCACCCATTAATCCGAGTCCGAAATTTGGTCGGGGTTGCTCATCATGAATAATCTGCGGCGGGGCGGATTTTCTGGCAAAAATATTACGCATAAAGCAATTAACCCTGTTCAACTTTTCTTTTTCTGGGATTCAGTGTCGTTGATTCTGACTGAAATTGCATCTTGCAACGCGGAAAATGGGTGGAGTTAATAGTTCGTTCCGCGATTTTGGGAAAAAATGGGGAGATGAGAAGAAGGGTTTGAACCACTAAGGGCACTAAGCTCACGAAGTTCGTCATTACCCGCTTTATCCGGGTAATCCATTTTTATGGCATGAATACCCCGGACAGGGCCGGGGTATGACGGGGAAGCCTGTCTCTGTGTCCCCTGTGTTCTCCTGTGGTGAGGTAAGGATTTTTGGGGCAGTTAATAGTTCGTTTTACGGTTTTGAGAAAAATTTCCTTTTGTCTTTATCTAACTATGTCCAATAACCGGAGTCAGCGACTGAAGAATTCGGTCGGCATCTCCAGATATTACATTAGGAAATTATTCACAAAATGTCAAGGAGTATCAGTCGCCTGAATACGTCAGCTTCGATTTCTCGGCCTTGATATCGCGTTCTTTCAACCAGCGGCGGATAGCCGTGATCCCGTGGGTATCCCGGTTGAAACGTTCTACGGGTTTATCTGGAATATGTTTCAGATCTTCTTCCGGAATAGGCGAGCAGCCCGTATCGTTCATGCGGATAAAGTTGCGTACGCGTGGCATAATTTCTTTTCGCCATTTTCCGCCGTTGAAAATACCGTAATGCCCGCAACCCAACTGGAAATGGTGGAATTGTTTTGTCTGCGCCAGCGTATAACACAGATCATGGGCTGCCGTTGTCTGACCGCGCGCTGAAATATCATCCAGTTCGCCCTCAATGGTGAGCAGGGCGGTGCGTTTGATATCCTGCGGGCGGACATCGTGCAGCTGGTCCGTCAGCGGGTCGCGCCACTTCATCTGGCCCTTCGGCAGCAGGTGGCGCTGGAACACCACATCGACGGTTTGCAGGTAAAATTCAGCCGGGAGATCCATCACGGCATTATATTCATTATAGAATTTACGGTGCGCCTCAGCCGAGTCGCCATCCCCCTGAATCAGGTGCTTGTAGAAATTCATATGCTGGCCGACATGGCGGTCAAGGTTCATCGACATAAACCCGCTTAACTGGATAAAGCCCGGATAAACATGGCGATAAGCGCCGGGATAATACATCGGCACATCGGCAATGACCGAGTTTTTAAACCAGGATAGTGGCCGTTCTTCGGCGGTTTGCGTGACCTGTGTCTTGGATATCCGCGTATCGATCGGCCCGCCCATCAGGATCATGCCGAGCGGCTGGTTCGGGTCGTTTTCAGAGGCCATCAGCGAAACGGCGGCAAGGGTGGGCACGGCTGGCTGGCACACGGCGATAACATGCGTGCGCGGGCCGAGCAGGCTCAGGAACTGACGGACGTAATTAATATAGTCGTCAAGATTAAACCGCCCTTCATTTAAAGGAATCATCCGCGCGTCAATCCAGTCGGTAATATAGACGTCGTGATGAGGCAGCAGGGCTTCGACCGTGCCGCGCAGCAGCGTAGCGTAGTGCCCGGACATGGGCGCGACAATCAGAACTTTCGGATCATTGCGCTTGGTATGGCGTTTAAAATGCAGCAGGTTACAGAAGGGTTTTTCAACAATGACTTCCTCTGTAATAGTTACTTGTTTACCACCAATAATGGTATGAGGAAGTTCAAAAGCAGGTTTACCAAAACGGCGGGTAATGCGTTCAAAAACTTCGGCCCCGGCCGCAATCGTCCGGCCCATGGGGTGATATGAAAGCGGGTTGAGGGGGTTCTGGAAGCCCGTGCGAATTAGCTCGGCGCCGAGGCGCGCCGGCGTCAGGAGAGCGTGCTGTAAGTCATATAAATGATATAACATATTAAAAATCCTTTAGCTGCCCTACCAAAATAGGGGATAAAGTATTAAGATATTTATAAGAAACGCAGAAACAGCCCGAAAAGGCTCTACCATGATACTAGAAATTTCGACTCTGGCCAGCTTTTCATGTTTGACGTATTAATTACACAAATTGCTTCCCCGGAACGGATCGAGTCGTCTTTATTCGCGCTGCTGCTGGTTGTGCTGATCGGTATGATGACCGGCCCGGCAGGGGGGAATGCCAACCCGTATCTCTGGTTTTTTCTGGACAAAATATGCGGCGGCCTTATCAAAAAAACTTATAATACCGAGCGGTCGGTTGAATCCTTGAAATTCCGTGGCGCTGTCCTGTTGTCATTTTATCTGATCATCATGGGAATTGTAGCGATGGTCGCTGTTCTCATCGA
Source organism: uncultured Alphaproteobacteria bacterium (assembly GCA_946481105.1). The sequence goes on along the minus strand of CAMLMM010000026.1, from coordinate 14,060 downwards.
AATGCATTTTCATTTGCAGGGATATATGGATCCGGTTTTACTGGCGTTGACCCTGAGCGGCGGGGCGACATGGTCATCGCTTATCAAGCTTCATCATGCTCTGGATAACAATAAACATGCAACAAAAGGCAGTTATTACGATATCGCCGTGTCCACCCGGAGCAACCTGAACACCACCGATGATCATGGTATCATCCGCATCGGCGTTGGGTTTGTTGCGACCAGTTTTGACAAGGGAATGATTGCCCCCTTGTTCTGGTATTTAATCGGCGGTTTGCCAGCGGCATATATATATTGTGGGATAGCCGCCGCGCGCTGGTCGTTGTCGAAGGAAGGTTTTGCCAAGGGGATCGGCAATCTGGCCCTGAGGCTTGAGAAAGTTTTCGGATTGGTGCCGCAAATTCTGACGACGCTTATTATGTCGGTGGCGGCGCTGCTGACGCCATCGGCGGGAATGACGCGCAGCCTGCGCGGGATTTTTTCACGGCAGGGACGCGCCAGCTATGCCGAAGGCGGGTTGCCATTGACGTCACTGGCCTGGGCGCTGGGGGCGGCGTTGGGCGGCCCGGTCGAAGATATCCATGGCAGTGTATTAAAGCGCAGCTGGATTGGCCCGGCCGCCGCGACGGCACGTCTTGACCGCAGTCATCTGCGCCGGGCGATTTACTTGAGCGTCATGGCGCATATATTGACCGCGGTTTTGCTGATGGCCGGGCTGGTTTGCTGGAAGTATTATGGCCCCGGGCTGGCTGATCTGTAGGCTTGACAAGTTGCTCTAAGTTATACATAATTCAAAAAATTAAAGAGGTGTGATATGGGTAAGACTGCGTTTGAAAAGGCCATTGAGGCGTCCTATTATTCGGGGGAATTGTGGAAGATGGCCACCGATGAGGAAATTTTACAGGGCGAAACCCCGCAAGATTATACGAAAACATTAGTGCGTGTTTATGCCGATCCAGAAGCAAAAACCATTCTGGCTGGCCAGGCGGTTGCGCGTATCAAGCATATTTTTGCCGATGTAGCACAAGGTGATGAAGCAGAACTGGCCATCGCACGCTCGAGTTTGCAAACCACGTTTTCCACACTTGAGCGCATTCTAAAACTTCCTGACCCCAAGGATGGCTATACGACATGTTTCAGTAATGTGCAGGAACCTGTCAGTATAGTCATCAGGGATATTCGGAGTTATGCCGAGCAGATTGGGCTGCAACCCGTTTGTAGTTAAATCATGAATGGTGTATTGTTCCTGCAAAACGAACAGGGACACCTATGGACACCACCGATAAAATTTCCGCGATCACCTATTATGCAGGCCAGTTGACCCGTATGTTTGAAACATGCGCGTGGAAAGGTGAGGAGCGTCGTGAAAAGCGTAATACAGTCAAGGCTTTTGGCAGTGATAATAAATCGATGCCTGTCGAGAAAATTCCCCCGACTTTAGCTTTGTTATTTAGTGAGCTGGCCCTGGATAGGAACCAGGTACCCGAAGAAGAGCGCCGCAGATTGGCCGAAACAATGTTACGGCTGCATGATAGTTGCCGCACCTTAAGAAGAAACCCAGCGGTTGAAATGCCGCGGCCTTATGAGGTTGCATTTTATCTGGTTGAAGGATATGTCGCCAACTGGCAAAGGGCTTTGGCTTATGGCCATTAAAGAAAAACCCCGCTGACGCGGGGTTCTTTTTATTCTTATTTTTTCTCGTCGGCGGCTACAACCATTTTGACGATTTTATCCGGGTTGGCTGGCGGCTCACCGCGTTTGATCTGGTCGATAAACTGCATGCCTTCCACAACCTGGCCCCAGACGGTGTATTGCTTGTTCAGGAAGCTGCAATCATTGAAGCAGATGAAGAATTGCGAGTTTGCCGAATCCGGGTTGGAAGAACGGGCCATCCCAACGGTGCCGCGACCGAAATTGGTGCTGTTGAATTCAGCCGGCAGGTCAGGCTGGTCGGAACCGCCCATACCGGTACCGGTCGGGTCGCCTGTCTGCGCCATGAAACCATCGATCACGCGATGGAACACGATACCGTCATAGAATCCCTTGCGGGTCAGTTCTTTAATACGGGCAACGTGTTTCGGGGCGACATCCGGCATTAATTTAATAACCGTACGGCCATGGGTCGTATCGAGGTAAATGGTGTTTTCCGGATCGATTTTGAGGTCGTCGGCGTTAGCGGCGGTGGTCATGATAAAAAGGCTCCCAAGTAAGAGTAAAAACGCGCGCATAGTTTATCCTTTCAAAAAACATGCTATACAGGGGCCTAACCTAAGATTTTAACCCGTGACTGGCAACAGGTAATTATGCTTTCTGAACTGGTAAAAACATACGGGACGCCGCTTTGGGTCTATGATGCGGCGCAGATTCGACAGAAAATTGCCGAGCTACGGAAATTTGACGTGATTCGCTATGCGCAGAAAGCCAATTCCAATACGCATATTCTACGCCAGATGCGGCGGGAGGGCGTCAAGGTCGATGCCGTATCGGTCGGTGAGGTCGAACGGGCCTTGGCTGCGGGATACACTGCCGACGACATCGTTTTTACCGCCGATCTGATGGACCGCGCGGCTCTTGATTACCTTACGCAGAAAAATATCACGGTGAATGCCGGGTCGATTGATATGCTGACGCAGCTGGGTGAAAAACATCCGGGACATAAAGTCTGGATACGTATTAATCCGGGTTTCGGGCATGGCCATTCCAACAAGACGAATACCGGTGGTGAAACCAGCAAGCATGGCATCTGGCATGAAGAGGTGGATAAAGCGCTGGCCGAGATTCAAAAATATAACCTGACTTTGGTCGGGGTGCATATGCATATCGGGTCCGGTGTCGATTATCATCATCTCGCGCAGGTCTGCGGCGCGATGATCGGAATTATCCAGCGGGAAGAGATTGATGTTCCGGCCATATCGGCGGGTGGCGGGTTGTCGGTGCCGTACCGTGCTGATGAAGAGCCAATTGACCCGACGCATTATTTTGCGTTGTGGGATACAGCGCGGCAGAAAATCGCCGAGCATCTGGGGCACGAGGTGAAACTCGAAATCGAGCCGGGGCGGTATCTGGTGGCCGAAGCGGGGCAACTCATCACCGAAATCCGCGCGGTGAAGGATATGGGCAAGCTGCATTATATTCTGGTCGATGCCGGATTCACGGAACTTGTACGGCCTGCTATGTATGGCAGTTATCATGGGATGGAAATCATCGATGCCAATGGCGACCCCGTCATAGGCAAGATTTTACCGACGGTGGTGGCCGGGCCGTTATGCGAGTCGGGTGATGTCTTCACGCAGGAAGAGGGGGGCATTGTCCAGACCCGTGATCTTCCAGCCGCGCGCGTGGGCGATTATCTGGTCATCAAAAATGCGGGAGCCTATGGCGCGTCAATGTCGTCCAATTACAATTCTCGCCCGTATTGCCCGGAAGTCATAGTCGATGGGGATCAGGTGAAACTGATCCGGCGGCGGCAGACGATGCAAGAGTTATTGAGTCTAGAGAGCTGAAGCCCGCTCAATAATCGTGCCCGCATGTTTGATATACGGCGCGTAATCGAAAATCGCATCCAGTTTGGCTTTGTCGAGCTTGGCGGTGACATCATTGTCCTGTTCCAGAATCGCGCGGAGAGTTACTTTCCCGTCTGATTCCCAGACCTTCATGGCGTTGCGTTGAACAATGCGGTAGGCGTCTTCGCGAGCGATGCCAGCCTGGGTGAGGGCGAGAAGTGTGCGCTGGGAAAATACCAGACCGCCCATGCGTTCCAGATTGGCTTTCATGCGTTCTGGGTACACCAGCAGATTTTCGATGACATTGGCGAGGCGGTTCAGCGCGAAGTCGAGTGCCACGCAGGTGTCGGGGGCGATAAAACGCTCAACGGCGGAGTGTGAAATATCGCGTTCATGCCACAGGGCCACGTTTTCCATGGCAGGAACAACAGAGGCACGTATCGTGCGAGCAAGACCTGTCAGATTTTCGGTGAGCACCGGGTTGCGCTTATGCGGCATGGCGGAGGAGCCTTTTTGCCCTGGGGAGAAAAATTCTTCGGCTTCGCGCACTTCGGTGCGTTGCAGATGGCGAATTTCAATGGCGATATTTTCAATCGAGGAGGCAATGACGCCCAGCGTGGCAAAAAACATCGCATGGCGGTCGCGCGGGATAACCTGCGTTGAGACAGTTTCAACATTCAGATTGAGTTTGCTGGCGACATAGGCTTCTACCTCAGGCGGGACGGTGGCATAGGTGCCGACCGCGCCGGAAATAGCGCAGACAGATACTTCATCACGCGCAGCCAGCAGGCGTTTCTTGGCACGCGCAAAAGCGGCGTAGTGACCAGCCAGCTTGACGCCAAAAGTGGTTGGTTCGGCGTGGATACCGTGACTCCGGCCAATGGTCAGCGTGTCTTTATGCTCGGTCATGCGTTTCTTCAGCGCCGCCAGAACTTTATCGAGATCGGCCAGCAGGATATCGGTCGATTGCTGGAGCTGTACACCGAAAGTGGTGTCGAGCACATCGGAAGATGTCATGCCCTGGTGCATAAACTTGGCTTCGTCACCGACATATTCGGCGACGTTGGTCAGGAAGGCAATCACGTCATGTTTGACTTCGCGTTCGATTTCATCAATACGGGCGGCGTTGAAATTCCCGCGTTCGCGCAGGGCTTTGGATACGCCCTTGGGGATCATGCCGATCTCTTCCTGAACTTCGGCAGCGAGCGTTTCAACTTCCAGCATGATGCGGAATTTGTTGTCGGTATCCCAGATTTTAGCCATGTCAGGGCGGGTATAGCGGGGTATCATGGTGGTCTCTCAATTTTTGTGTTCCCTTTGTAAGTACGATATTCAGGAATGCAAATCAAGAAACCAGCCGTTTATTTATGTCCTGCTTCGCCAACGGCGTAATATTCTTCGATATTATGCTCGGTAACTTCGTCAATCAGGCCATTTTCATGAAGATATTTCATAGCTTTAACACCTGATGCCGCCAGTGATCTGTCGGCCAGATGCCCAGTATGGGCCAAGAGTTGAGCCGGGTTTGCGGCAATCATGGCATTCATCTTGAAGCCCGAGCGTTCCTGATAACGCCGGTAACGATCACTGACTTCCAGGTAAGGGGAAGGCAGGAAAGTGGCTTCGCCATAGGCAGTTTGCATATGTTCAATGGTCTGCACCGCCTTGCGTGCCATAATCATTTGGGCGCGGTAATATTCCATTTTTTCTTTAATGGTTTCGGGGCCGATTGGCTGGCCGAAAGGCAGCAGGACAAAATTGACAAGCCTGTCAAAGACATCTTTGCGGTCAGTATAGGCCTTGGGGTCAATTTCGTTATGTTGTGCCGCCTCAATTTTCTCCTGTTGCAGGCAAAGTTTACTGTATATGCGGCGATATGTACGTTCATTCACTTCGTCATTATGGAACAGTTTTTTGGTGGCTCTTTTTTCAACATGTATCATAGACAGGTGCAGTGATTGTTCAAATATACACAGACCATGATCATTAACCAGTTGATCACGGTATGAACGGGCCTCGGTTAACTTTTCCTCTACACGATTAATAAGAGAGGCGTGATGTTCATCACTGATAAACCCGTTGTCACTGAATGATTGCAGGCGGGCGCGTTCAGCCATCAGATAATAGATGCCAAGATCGGCCTCATGTGCTTCTTTGAGTGGGTCAGGCGCATTGATTTTCAGTTTCCGCATGATAGGGCCGATAAGCGGCGCTTTGATAAAAAGTGTCGAAAGGATGCAGCCGATAGTGAGAGCCAGTAGAAAATCGCGCGGCGTGTATTCCAGATTCCAACCATCAACTGTAAAGTCTGCAGGTATCAGCAGAACAATAATAATTGACAAGGCTCCACGCAGACTGGCCCATGACAAAAGTTTTTCCCAGGAAGATGGGATGGTATTTTCAAGTTTTGACCAGTTTAGGGGAATGGTGACGCAGTAAATGGAAATGCTTCGTCCAGCGGCGACAATCAGCACGGTCACAAGGATAGGAAACCATAAGTGAAAAAAGTCAACGCCGGAGCTGGCGAATAAAAGCCCTGCCATCAAAAATACCAGCGAGTTGATGACAAAAGCCATATGCTCAATCAATTTTCCCAGATACTCATCGACCTTCGGGGCGAGGATGTTGCGTGAATAGTTACCAAGAAAAAGCGCCGCCACCGTTGTTGCAATGATAGAGGATACGTGAACCAGGCCGGAATGATTAATTAACTCGCAGGTGATAAAGACCATATGCGCCGAAATAATAAGCAGCGTAACGGTAACAAATTCATTCTTTTTGGTATAATCCAGAGTCTTGGAAAATATGGCGGCCATAACCAACCCCAGGCCAATTCCGAGAACGATCATGGCGGTAAAATCGAGCAATCCGCCGAGGATGGTTTCGGTCCCTTTAAATCCTTCGAGAGCAATGCTGAGCACCACAAGAAAGAGGGCCATCGCGGTGCCATCGTTCATCAGGCTTTCCCCCTCAAAGATCATGGCAAGGCGGCGGGGTACCCCAAATTCTTTAAAGAGTGACAGTACAGCAACCGGGTCGGTTGGAGAAATGATCGCCCCAAAGAGAAGCGCGACAATAAATGGCATTTGAATGCCGATAAGGGGCATAACAAAATAAAGGGATACCGCCACAAGACCAGCCGAAACAATCAGTGAAACGACGGAAAACAAGGATATAGCCCATGCGCTGTCGAGCATCTTACGCATGTTCATATTAAATCCGGATTCAAAAATCAGAACCGGGAGGAAAATATAAAACAGCAATTCGGGTGTCAGCACCAGGTCGTCAATAAAGCCGAATATATTTTCAAGTCCAGGCAGATTGACAATCGGAACCAAAAGCAGGCCGACAAATACCAATAAGACGGTATAAGGAAATTTGAATCGCTTTGAGATAAAAAAGACAGCGGTTGAAAGTGCAATCAAAAGAAACAGCGAAAGTGCCGATGTCAGACTTAATACCATTTTTTATAACCCTCTTTATTTTCCTGCTTTATATACGGAGGCCGTGTTGCGGCGCAAGATAATCCGGAAGGGTGTCCTAATGGATTGATTTAAATCAATTTAATTAGGGGCGGCGCTTACATCAGTCCTTTGTTTTTCATCGAGATTGTGCCGGTTTTAGATACCACAAGGTGGTCATGAATGGTAATCCCTAAAGGCCGCGCCGCATTGATAATAGCCTGCGTCATATCAATGTCGGCCTTACTGGGCGTCGGGTCGCCGCTCGGGTGGTTATGAATCAGGATAACGGCGGTGGCATTTAACTCCAGCGCGCGTTTAACGATTTCGCGCGGATAAGCGGGTGTGTGGTCCACTGTGCCGGATTGCTGGACCTCATCGGCAATCAATTCGTTTTTCTTGTTCAGGAAGAGGAGGCGGAAATTTTCCTTCTGTTCATACGCCATGCTGGCATGGACATAGTCCATCAGACGTGTCCAGTTATTCAGGACAGGTTTGTTCAGGACATCCTGTTTCATCAGCTGACACGCGGCGGCTTCAATCGTGCGCAAGGCGGTGATCGAGTTTTCGGTGAGGCCCGCGGCTTTCAGGTCATCAAAGGGAGCATGCAGCACGTTGGCGAATGACCCAAAGGTCGTGAGTAATTTTTTCGCGAGTGGTTTCACGTCCCGGCGCGGGATGGCCATGAATAAAATCAGCTCCAGAATTTCATAGTCGGCAAGCGCGTTCACGCCACCTTTCAGGAAGCGTTCACGCAGGCGATCACGATGGCCCATATGGTGGGGGGGCGGTTCGGGAACGGGGTCGTTATTCATCCCGTCAGGATACAATTCTTTCGATTTTTGCGCCACAGGCTTCCAGCTTACCGGTTAAATTCTCATAACCACGGTCAAGGTGGTAAATGCGGTCGACAATCGTTTCACCTTCCGCCACCAGGCCTGCGAGAATAAGCGAAACGGACGCACGCAGGTCGGTCGCCATGACTTCGGCACCTTTCAGCTTCCTGACGCCGCGGATAATGGCGGAATTTCCCTGTACGGTGATGTCGGCACCCATGCGGCGCAGTTCCGGCACATGCATGAAGCGGTTTTCAAAAATGGTTTCGGTAACCATACCGGCCCCTTCGCAGAGGGTGAGCATGGTCATGAACTGAGCCTGCAGATCAGTCGCAAAGCCGGGATATGGGTCGGTCATGATATCCGTTCCCACCAGCGGGCGACCATTACGGTGAACGATGACATCGGCACCGTCCTGTTCAATTGTCACACCTGCGCGTTCCAGCGGACCAATCAGCGAGGTCAGGAAATCCGTACGTGTATGTTGCAGGCGGACGGTGCCGCCTGTCAGGGCGACCGCAATCATAAACGTGCCGGTTTCAATGCGGTCAGGCAGAACATCATGTGTCATACCATGCAGATGCGGTACGCCTTCGATGCGGATTTCAGATGTACCGAGGCCGGATATTTTGGCACCCATTTTTATCAACGCTTCGCCCTGGTCGACGATTTCTGGTTCACGCGCGGCATTGATCAGAATCGTTTCGCCCTTGGCGAGTGTTGCCGCCATCATGACGTTTTCGGTCGCGCCAACGGACACTTTAGGGAATATGATTTTCGCGCCCTGCAAGCCGCCCTTTGGTGCTTTGGCCTTCACATAGCCTTCTTCCAGCGTGATTTCAGCCCCGAGTGCGCGGAAGCCATCCAGATGCAGGTCAATTGGCCGCGAACCAATCGTACAACCACCGGGCAGAGACACGGTTGCTTCACCCATACGGCCCAGCAGCGGACCCATCACCAAAATGCTGGCGCGCATTTTACGGACGAGGTCATACGGCGCTTCGGTCGAGTTAATGTTGTTGGCCTGAATGACAGCGCCGCCATCCCGGCGCAAACCTATCGACACGCCCATTTCTTTCATGAGGGCCGCGAGGGTGCGTATATCCTGCAATGCCGTCGGCATGTTAGTGAACTGAACGGTATCCCCCGTCAGCATGGTGGCACAGAGATGCTTCAGGGCTGCATTTTTGGCGCCGCTGATGGGGATATTTCCATTTAATACGGTGCCACCCTGTACACGGATTTTATCCAGTTCGGATGCCTTGATAATGGCATGTGGATCGATCAGGATATAGTCGGGGGAAGTTTGTTTTACCGCAGAAGCTTGTGTCATGACGTCAGTTCTTTCTAAATTCGTGGCAGTGTGACGCCGCGCTGGGCCATGTATTTCCCTGACCGGTCGGCGTAGCTGGTTTCACAAGCGCTGGAGCCTTTAAAGAACAGGAACTGGGCAATGCCTTCATTCGCATAGACTTTGGCGGGCAGCGGTGTAGTGTTCGACAGCTCGAGCGTCACATGACCTTCCCAGCCAGGCTCCAGCGGGGTGACGTTGACGATCAGACCGCAACGCGCGTACGTGGATTTGCCGAGGCAGACAACCAGCACATCTTTCGGAATGCGGAAATATTCAACGGTACGGGTCAGCACGAACGAATTAGGCGGAATAACGCAGACATCATTGGTGCGTTCAACAAAACTTTGCTGAGAAAAATCCTTCGGGTCGACAATCGCGTTATCGACATTAGTAAAGATCATGAATTCGTTTGAGCAACGGGCATCATAGCCATAGGATGACAAGCCGTAGGAAATGATTTTCTGGCCGTTGACTTCACGGTTTTGTTTTTCCGCGAAGGGTTCGATCATGCCGTGGTTCAGCGCCTGGTCGCGAATCCAGTGGTCGGGCATGATACCGGGTAGGGCTTCGGCGGCGGTTTGCGATTTCGGCTGGGCGTTGCTCATTTTTTCTCAGTCTCTTCGTTGCGAGCGGCCGTCTGGTCCTTGCGTTTGCGCAGATTGGCGCGCAAGGCTTCGGCCCGCTTTTCCACCAATTTTTGTTGCCGCAGGATCTGGGCTGCTTTATTTTCCGTAGTATTATTCATGGACAATCAAGTGTATAGAAAATCAAATTAAAAAAGGCCAGAAAAATTACAGCCGTCCCCATGAAAAGAAGCAAGTTTCTTATATTGACATAATTAAAAATAAAACAAGTTTTTCGCCTTTGAGGAGCGTGAATATTGATGTACATATCTTCGACCTCAAAAATTTGCCTTATTCCGGGAGATTGCATGAAGGCTGTTCCTGCCTTTGAAAACATTATTGTACCGCTTTTTCTTCTGGTTCTTGCAGGGTCGATGCTGGGGAATGCGATTCCCCAGATTGCATTCTGGCTGGGGGTTATCCTCTTTGCCGGGCAGTTTTGGTATCAGCACCGCTCCGGCGGGTTTAAAATTCTGGGCAGTTATATCCGGCGCATAGCGAACAACCCGGTTTTTTTACTGGCCGTCCTGACGCTATTTTCATTCGGCATCTCCAGCTGGGGCGGAATCGTGCCGGGCGTAAATACCGGAAAATGGTGGACAACGGTTGCCATTGCCCTGGGGGGCGCCATCTGGTTTGCGGGACTTACGTGGCTGGCGCTACTAAATCATCTTCAGAAAATTCCGGCTCATACGACATTATTGATTTCAGGAATTGTCATTTTTGTAGCAGGGCAAATTGTGGTCTGGCAGATGACAGGTGTATCTTTGCAAGGGGACAAGTTTTTATCATCCCAGCAAAGAGTCAGTACAATTATAGCCATTTTACTGCCTTTCGCATATTTACATTTATTCCGTAACGACAGCCCTTATGACTGGGCTGCTCTGTTCTTATCGGTATTCACGCTTTTTATGTGCGGTGGTCGCAGTGGTATTGTTTCTTTCATTGTCGTGGCAGTTTTATATGCCTATTTCTTTCCCTGGGGACTGGTAAAAAACTGGGGCCGCACATTGGGTCGCTTTATTGGCGTGAATGTGATGGCTGCGGTGACCGGTATAGGGGGTTATTCACTATTAGTAGGCCATGAGGCCTTCATACAGCGTGTGGATAGCCCACGGGCCTATACCGGTTCCGGGCGCACCGATATCTGGTCTTTCTCATTGGAACAATTTTTGCAAAATCCTTTTTTTGGCATCGGCATTCAGGGATTTCGTCACCTCAATTTTGAAGAGATGAAGTTGAGTTCCACATTTCATCCGCATAATATTATTGTGGAGTTGTTACTGGAAACCGGTCTTGTCGGGACCTTGCTGCTGGCGGGGTTCGTCCTGACGATTTTTGCCAGAACCATCTGGCCGGCCCATCGTAAAATTATGTCGGATAGTCATGGGTTGCGGCCGCTAATTGCCGCGTGTTTCTTTTCCATCGTTGCCTATGCTGTTTCGGCGCAGTTTCTGACATCCTTTTTTCACGGCTGGTGGCTGATTGTCCCGACGGCCTTATTTGCTTTGCTGGGGGCTCTGACAATCCATTACGGACGTGCGCAGAAGATGCTTGAACAGGGCGCAAAGGAATTTCCGGTAAAAATATCGGTCGTCATGCCCTGCCATAATGGCGAGAGTTTTCTGGATGAAGCGATTGATAGTGTATTGGCGCAGACAGAGCAGGATCTGGAACTTCTGATTATCAATGATGGGTCATCCGATGGATCGCAGCGCATTATTAATGAACGGGCCGCGCGCGATGCACGTATACGCAGTTTCCATCATCAGACGGCTCATGGCGCCGGGGCTGCCCGTAACACGGGGCTGGAAAATGCGCGGGGACGGTATATCGCTTTTCTGGATTGTGATGACCGCTGGACCCAAGATAAACTGGCGATGCAATTGGCGGCGATGGCAGAGCATAGGGCTGCGTTATCAACGACATATTACGATGTGATAGATGAGGCAGGCAGGGTTGTCGGGCGTGTTGCGCCACCGGACCGTGTCTTTACATTCGGTCGCCTGTTGAAATGCAATGATATCGGATGTTCGGCGGCCATTATTGATACAGAATTGGTGGGGCATGTCCGCTTCCCGGATTATGAGCGTGCCCAGGATTTTGTTTTCTGGTGCCGGATATTAGCGCAAGGGCATCTGTGTCTGTGTATCCATCAACGTCTCGGTGCTTACCGTGTTCACAATAGATCGCGCACATTGAACAAATTACAGACGTCAAAAAACCGTATCTGGTTGCTACGCGAAGCCATCGGCGTGCCGTTGCTTATAGTTCCTTATTACGTGCTGTTATATGTTTTTTATGGTGTATGGAAGCAAATGCGCTCCGGATCGTTTACGCACAAGGCTGCATCATGAATGTTATGCAGGATATGGCCCGCCTCTGCGCTGAATTCCGGTCGCGCCATCAGAAACACCCGCCTATCTGGTTTACATCGCTCGCTGTTGGTGATTACGTGCGAACCCATGTATATCAGCAGCTGCAGGGTAAAAAGACAACACTGAAATGGCGGCCATTTCTTGGGCTTATCCGTTATTGCCTTTTTGATTTGCCGTTCAAGACACGGCATATCCCGCCAACCGATATTATCTTTATGACTGTGTTTACGTGGCAGAACGGAACAGGGCGTGAGTCATTTTATGGCGAATTGCCAGCCAAGTTACTAAGTGATGGTTTAAAACCTGTTCTGGTCGGCAAGATAGCCGAGCATTATCATGGCCGGATGGAAGATATTATCCGCAAGGACATGGTTGTTCCTGCTTATGGGCCGACGCATTTACTGACGAAAGCCGAAGGTCTGAGCTGCATTTTAAAAGGACTGGCGTCGTTCGCGTGGATGCGCGGGTCCTGGAAAGATGTTTTTTATGCGGCCAGCTTTGAGATTCCGATTGCGCTTGTTTACATGAAAATGCTCGAAAAAATATACCAGCAATCGCCGGAAGCTAGGCTAGTATTTCCGTTTGAAGGCAATGCGTGGGAAAGCGCCTGTATCATGGCGTCAAAGAGTAAGATTAGTGCCGGGTACCAGCATGCTGCCATTCTCCCCGATCAGATAAAAATTACGACACATACTGGGCGTCCGTTGCCGATGCAGATTATCACAACAGGCAGTGAAGTTGGTGATGTCTTAACACAGTTTGGCCATGATAAGCAAAATCTGACAGATGGATTTACACTTCGTCAGAGCGACATCTACAAATTTGCCCCTAAGTCAGAACCTCCCGCTAAAATTAATAAGATGCTGGTGCTGTTGCAAGGAGGGGAGGACAGGAATGGTGTGCTTGATATATTGCGGCACTACCAGCGTGAAAATGGCGATGTTCAAATTACCCTGCGTCCACATCCGGCTATGGATATAAGTAAAATCAACACGCGAGGATTCTTTTTATCTGATATAACGCGCCTGCATGAAGATATACTGGCCCATGATGCATGTGTGTACACGGGGTCGACGGCGGCGATGGAGTCCGTTTATCTGGGCGTACCTGTTATTCGGCTGGCCGTCACAGGGGGCGACCCGTTATTTTCGGTGTCTTATCTTAAAAAAGAAGCGCGGACGGGGGCTGAAATCGCTGCTGCGTGTACGTTTTTTGAGGGGTATTCCAATTTTAAGGATGATCTTCGTTGTGCGCGATCTTACTTTGAGCAATATTTTACGCAGCCGCCTGCAGATATGAAAGACAAATTTAAAAAATGGCTCAGCCTTTAGTCAGTGTTGTCATACCCGCCTATAACCGGGAAAATTTTATCCGCGCCGCTGTTGAGAGCGTGCTAGCGCAGGATATCGATGACATGGAAATCATCATTGTTGATGATTGTTCCAAGGATTCAACCGTCGCCGTAGTTGAATCAATGGCGGATTCACGCATTCGTCTGGTTAAACATGAGGTGAACAAAGGGGAAGCGGATGCGCGCAATACTGGTGTATGTGCCGCGCAGGGCAAATATGTGGCCTATCTGGATTCGGATGATACGTGGCTGCCAGGTAAATTAAAGGCGCAGTTGGACGTCATGGAAAAAGTGGGGTTGGATGTCGGCGGTGTATACACGCTGCATTACCGCCTGTATCAGGATGGCCGTCGCAGCATTGCCGGATACCCGCCGGGCGATCATGAGTTAAGTTTTGAAAACCTGCTGGTGAAAGGCGCGTCTATTTCCGCTGGAAGCACACTGATGTTCCGGCGTGAATTATACGACCGTGTCGGGCCGTATGATGAAACAGCGCCGCTCTACGTGGACTGGGACTGGTTATTGCGGCTGACAAAAATTGCAAAGCTTGTGTT
>CAMLMM010000025.1 GCA_946481105.1 uncultured Alphaproteobacteria bacterium | reverse complement strand
ACCGTCACGCGTGAAGTGGATGGCGGCCTGGAAACGGTGTCTGTGCCGCTCCCGGCGATTGTGACGACTGATTTGCGCCTGAATACGCCACGCTATGCGGCTCTGCCAAACATTATGAAGGCAAAATCTAAACCGATGGAAACGATTGATGCCACAACTCTGGGTATTGACCTGACTCCGCGTCTGAAACTGGTCAATCTGGCCGAACCGCCGAAACGTAAGGGTGGTATCAAAGTGGCATCCGTCGATGAACTGATCGCCAAGCTGAAAACCGAAGCCAAAGTATTATAGGTGAACACCATGTCCGTACTCGTACTCGCCGAACATCATCAGGGTCAATTAAAACCGTCCACGCTGAACACCGTGACCGCAGCTACCAAACTTGGCGGTGATGTCACCGTGCTCGTTGCCGGAAACAATGTCGGCGCAGTCGCTGACGCTGCCGCAAAAATTGTTGGTGTCACCAAAGTGGTTGGGGCCGACTCCCCGGCACTTGATCATGCCCTGCCGGAGAATGTAGCACCCGTACTGGCCAATCTGGCGAAATCTTACGCCTATATATTGGCCCCGGCCACCGCGTTCGGCAAGAATATCCTGCCGCGTGTCGCGGGACTGCTGGATGTGCAACAGATTTCGGATGTCATCGAAATCGTGTCCGCCGATACATTCAAGCGCCCTGTTTATGCAGGCAACGCGATTGCCACCGTGCAATCTTCCGATGCGCTGAAACTTTTGACTATCCGCACCACGGCGTTTGATCCGGCGGCACAGGGTGGTTCTGCCCCCATTGAAAAAATCGATGGCGGTGTGGCATCGGCAACGAAATTTGTCGGTGCGGAATTGACGCAATCGGCCCGCCCTGAATTGACGGCTGCGACTATCGTGATTTCCGGTGGCCGTGCCCTCGGTTCGGCTGAAAATTTTGGTCTGATTGAAAAACTGGCCGATAAACTCGGTGCTGCGGTGGGTGCCTCACGTGCCGCGGTGGACGCCGGATACGCGCCGAACGACTATCAGGTCGGCCAGACAGGCAAAATCGTGGC
Source organism: uncultured Alphaproteobacteria bacterium (assembly GCA_946481105.1). Next base: position 24,927 of record CAMLMM010000025.1, on the reverse strand, counting down.
CCCGTCCCTTTATGTGGCCATCGGTATTTCCGGTGCCATTCAGCATCTGGCCGGGATGAAAGACTCCAAGGTCATCGTCGCCATTAACAAGGACCCTGACGCACCGATATTCCAGGTGGCAGATTATGGTCTGGTGGCCGACCTGTTCGAAGCCGTGCCGGAACTGACCAGTAAACTGTAATATTACTCGTCGTCTTTGCTGTCGGATTCTTTTTTCAGCATGGCTAAGGAAAAAGCGCGGCTGGTGGTGATATTGCTGAAATTGGCACCGGTGGTGTTGGCGCCCTCCAGTATAGTGCCATCCATCATGGCGCCAGTGAAATCACAGTCACGTAAATCGCAGCCGCTTAAATTTGTATAGGACAGGTCGGCGTTTTTCAAACTGCAGCCTTTCAGAAAAGACTCCTGCATATCCGCGTAACGTAAAATGGCCCGTTCAAGATTGGTCGGGGCAAAACGCTGTGACGCTCCGGTGCCGAATAACAACGGCACAAAATTCGCCCGGCGCATAGTGGCATGTGAAAAGCGCGCTCCCTGCAGGTCGGAACCGCGAAAGTCGGCTTCATCAAGGCCGCAACGGCGGAAATCTGCGCCCTCCAGATGTGCGCTTTGCAATTCAACTCGGAACAAATCCATACCGAAAAATTTGGCATAGGGGGCGCGCAAGGCCGTCAGCTTCTGGGTCTTTAATGTGCCGATTTCGCGCAAATCATATCCTGTGAGGTTAAGCTGCCGCCCCTCGGCACCGGATGTTTCCACCCAGCGCTGATGTTCTTCAATAAGCTTGGCCAACGGAATAACCAGTTCCGTAACGGATGGCCCGACATTGGTGTCGGTAATAGCCATTGAAACGTCAATATCCTGGCTTTTCAGTAACTCAATGTTGCTTCCGGTCAGGATGGTGGAATGTAAATTGGCACCATTCAGATTGGTGTTTTCAAGATCGGCACCGGTCAGGTCGGCCCCCATCAGGCGCGCCCCGCGTAAATCAGCGCCCTGGAAATTCATATTGGTCATGATGGCATCGGAGAAATCGGCGTTATAGGCCATACTGCCGACCATCCGCGCACCCGACATATTGGCCCCGCGGAAATTAACCGGGGTTGGTTTGGCGTATTCGCCATTCGCCGTTAAGGCCCCGCCACGCAAATCGGCGCGCTCCAGGTCGGCCCCCGCCAGGTTGGCGCTTTCGATGCGGGTGCCGCGCAAATCAGCACGGGCAAAACTGGTGTTGCTCAGGTTTGAATGACTAAGGTCGCAGGCATATAATGTGGCCTCCTGAAAGATCGTGCTGGATAGATTCATATTCCGCATATTACAGCCCGAAAAATCCGCGCCGCGCATATTTTTGAACGACAGAACAAGGCCGGAAATATCCATACGTTTCAGGGTAGCTCGTCGGCCACCGATACGCCCATTCAGGAAACGGTCATGAAGATTGACCAGCGCATCCAGCTGGGCCTGCGTCATCCGCTCCAGCGGCTGCGAATCTGTGGGGAGATTTATTTCTTCGGCCATTGAATTACCTTGCCAGATATTGGTTAAGGAACATTAACCGATAATTCCTTTTACGCAAGTCATACATAACTTAAGGGTGGGACAGAGAAAGAAAATACATTTCAAATTATACGGCTTATGCTAAATATAAGATATGAAACTCATTATGTCCCTTTTGACCGTTGTAATTTTTGTTTCCGCCTGTGGGATCAAGCCTTCCAGCTTGACGGCCCCGTCTGATGTAGAAAAAGGCGCCAAAGATGGTGAAAAATCCTCAACGGGTTACCCGCACACCTACCCGCGCAGCGCCTCACGCTAAACCGGATTATTTGCCGAAGGTAAGGTCGACGGAAACCGCGCCCAGCGGTTGTGGCTTATCAAGCGGGATATTCAGGGCGTAAGTTCCTTCCTGTGGCAGAGTCTTTGTATCCAGCTCGGCATAAAATGAGTCAAGCTTGGCCCCCGTCTCGGAAATAAAAGTCAGCTTGATCGGCGGCACAACGACAGTCCGTTGCGTCAGGTTGATAAGCATGCCGGTAATAATGGGCGGTTGTCCTTCGTTGCGCTGAATGGTCAGACGGTCAACGGTCAGGGTTTTTTCGGGGCTGGCCACAGGTTCTTTATGAACATAGAATCCCGCTCGGTCGAATACCCGCTCGGTACGGGGTAAAAGATGTGATATTTGGGCGCGCCCCTGAATCACGGCAAAGGTCAGGCTTAAAAATGCGGCCAGCCCAACAAGACTCCCTGCAAGTTTTTTAGAAACAAGCAAGCCGGAAGCCTTTTTCCGTATTGTCTGGAGCTTGCTTTTGCGTGTAAGGGCGGCGTTTTCTTTTTCGGCTTTGCGTTTCTCGGCGGCAGCGTCGCCGAACAGGATTTCGTCCATTTCTTCGGACTGAATCTTGTTAATCAGCTCATCCAGCGCGTCTTTTTCGGATTTATGGTGCCATACATGGCCGCATTTGGCACAACGGACATCTCTCCCCTGATCTCCCAGCGATTCTTGGGCGATCATATATCTTGCGGAACAGGAGGGGCAGGTTAAAATCATGACTTCAAACTGGTGAGTGTTCAGGGTATTTATTCTATTGTCCCGAGTCGTTTTGTACAAGCAGGGTTTCGCGGTTTTATGATTAAATTTGATCACGTCGGTTTGCGTTATGGTATTGGACCTGAAGTCCTGAGCGATGTGTCGTTTTCGCTCGATGCCGGGTCGTTCCATTTTTTATGCGGGCCGAGCGGTGCCGGTAAGACGTCACTGATGTCCCTTCTCTATCTCGGACGCAAGCCGACGCGTGGTCAGGTGCATATGATGGGTAAGGATTCCGGCACATTGAATCGCGAGCAGCTTTCCGAACTGCGCCAGAAAATCGGCGTGGTGTTTCAGGACTTCCGTTTGCTGCCGCACCTTTCGGCGTTTGATAACGTCGCGCTACCACTGCGTATTTCCGGCCTGCCGGAAAAGAAATTAAAGGACCATGTTGAAGAATTATTGAACTGGGTCGGTCTCGGTGATTGCATGCACCGCCTGCCTGCCACACTTTCGGGCGGCCAGCAGCAACGTATTGCGATCGCTCGGGCCGTGATTGCCAATCCGCGCGTTTTGCTGGCGGATGAACCAACCGGAAACCTTGATGATGAAATCGGCATGAAGCTGATGGGCCTGTTTGAACAACTGAATAAAATGGGTACGACGATTATCGTCGCCACCCATAACCACCAGATACTTGAATCCATGCCGCATAAACGCCTGATACTCGAACAGGGGCATGTGCGGGTGTTTGACCCGGCCAAAGAAAAAGAAGTTCCGCTACAGCAGGTGGCCCATGTTTAAGAAATTCCATGGTCATGTTTTTACCATCGCGCGCGGGCATCAGGGATATGATTTGCCATTGCAAAGCCGTCTCGGTACGGAGTTTCTGGTTTTGCTGATTGCCATGATGACGTATCTCCTGCTGCTGTCGGCGGCCGGCAGCCTGATGCTCGGCAATATGACCCACCGCTGGACATCCGGACTTGAGAATACGATGACGATTGAAATCCCGGCTGATGAAACGGCGAAAACTGCCGGGGATCGCCTGGTCAATGGTCTGGCGGCCCTCCCCTCCGTCAGTTCGGCGCGGGTGCTGGGGCAGGATGAAATGCAGAAAATTCTGGGGCCGTGGCTCGGGGATCAACCCACCATTTTGGCGGACTTGCCATTGCCCGTCTTGATATCCGTGGAATTGTCGGAGCGCACCCCGGCTGTGCTGGATGATATCAAGGGGCTTGCCCGGCGCATGGCGCCACAGGCGATTGTTGACGCGCATGAAGACTGGTTGAGCGATCTGGTAAAAATGACAAGCGGGCTGCGCCTGACGGCGATGGTGGTCTTTGCACTTATTTTGAGTGTGACAGGATTTGTTATTGCTGGGGCGGTCCGGTCGCGCATGGCCATTCACCAACGTGAACTGGAACTCCTGCATATTATGGGTGCGAATGACCGCTATATTACCCGCCAGTTTGTCCGTTATATTTTCGCGCAGTCAAGCAAGGGTATGTTGGTGGGCCTGGCGGCCGGTTTGTTGACAATGGGCGGGTTCCTCATACTGGCGACACATACAGGGGACGGCGTCCCGCTTATCACCCTTGCCGGACCGGAATGGCTGCTGTTTCTGGTGGTTCCGGTGGTGTTATTGTGTATAGGCTTGCTATCGGCGCGGCAGACCGCAATGCGTGTCCTGAGGGAAATGCCCTGACGTGTATACGCTCCTCAAAATTATTCTGGGCCTCCTGCTGTTTCTTGTCGGCACGCCGTTGCTGGTCTGGGCGCTCGGCTTTCTGCTGTTTACCGGCTCGGTCGCAGGTATGGATGCGCCGCATGATATTCAAAATGCCGATGCGGCGATTGTGCTGACCGGCGGCTCGAACCGTGTCTCAGCCGGGCTTGATTTGCTGGCGCAGGGTAAAATCAGGAACCTGCTGATTTCCGGTGTCCATAAAAACGCCACACGCCGCGAAGTGATTAAAGAAGCGGGATACGAGAAAAAACTGCCGGATTGCTGCATCACCCTCGGCCATGAAGCCGAAAATACGATTGGTAACGCACAGGAAGCGCATAAATGGCTGACTCAGCACGAAACCGCAACTGTATATATCGTGACATCCAATTACCACATGCCGCGGGCGATGATGGAATTTCGTCATGCCCTGCCCAACATGACTTTATTGTCCTATCCGGTAAAGCCGATTGATTTCGACCCGCAGGAGCGTGGCTTTTGGAAGCTGATGTTCCTGGAATACCATAAATTCCTGATGACCGCCGTGCGCATCAAAATATTTCCGCAGGCCACGACCCCCATGCCTGAGGAACTGACACAATGATTTTATTTCTGCGCCAGGTTTTCTTTAACATCATGTTCTATGGGACAATGGCCCTGTTCTGCATCTGGCTGACTCCGGCGATGGCCTTGCCGCGTCCGCTCTACATCAAATGCCTGAATTCATTTTTTAAAACCGCGCATTTGCTGGAAAAATACATTATTGGCCTGGATTTTGAGGTCCGCGGGCGTGAGAACTTGCCAAAGGAAAAAGCCTTCCTTGTCGCCGCCAAACATAATTCGCTCTATGAAACATTCAAGCTGAATCTGATTTTTGAAGATACCGCCATCATTATGAAGAAAGAGCTGCAATATATCCCGCTATGGGGCTGGCTGGCGATGAGGGCCAATATGCTGTTTGTCGAGCGCGGATCGGCCAAGAGCATCCAGACCATTCTGGATGGTGCCAAACGGGTAAAGGCCGAAGGTCGTCCCCTGGTGATTTTCCCGCAGGGAACGCGAACACCTGTCGATGGTACGCCGGATAAATATCCGTATAAACGCGGCATTGTGCGGATGTACGAAGCCACTGATTTGCCCGTTGTGCCGATGGCTACCAATAGCGGCCTGTTCTGGGCGCGCAAAGCTTTTTATAAATACCCGGGTAAAGTGATATTTGAAATATTGCCGCCCATACCTCCCGGCTTATCCGGCGATGAATTGATGGCGCGCATCCAGGATAGCGTTGAAACAGCCTCAAATCGCCTGGTAGCTGAGTCACGGCAGAAAGATGCTAAATCATGAAGCGTTTCCTGTTCCGTTTAATGGTCGTTATATCTGCCCTCATAATGGGCTGTTTTATGATTGGGTCGGCGATCTATACATTTGCCTGGTTCGGCTTTGTTGGCAAAGCGCAGGAGCAGATCGATAAATTCTGGAGTGAAGCCCCGAAGGAACAAAGCATCATTCTTGAGGGAGAGGCCCCAAAAATTAAAGGATACCCGCTGACTCCGCGCATGGCATATACGGGAAAAATACGCCATGAATCCGGCTTTGGTCTCGATTTCCCGGAATTGATATATCGCGGGTTTCCGGCACCGCTCCAGCTGCAAACTATTTCCGCGCCGCGTGGGTTTACCGCTAACGTGCCGATGGCCGGACGTATCCTGAAGTTTGACTCGGCAATACTCGAATTTGTACCGCCACGCCGTTGGCCAAAATCCAATAACTGGGATGATATGAAAGCGTGGCAGAAAGATTCCGACCCTGTCATCATCCAAAATCTGGAATTCACGATGGGCAAGGTGAATATAAAAGGCGATGGCGTGATGGGGCTGGACGAAGCTCTGCAATTACACGGGTTCGCCAATGTCCGTGTTGTGGGTATGGATGAATTGCTGAATGATCTTGTTGCTACGAATGCGGTACAGGAAAAGGATATAAAAATTGCGCGTCAGTTTTTAAAAATGCTGTCTCAGGTTGATGAAGCGACTGGTCAGGAATATTTTGAAACGACATTACGCGTACAGGCGAATAGTTTTTATTTCGGCCCGCTGCGCTTTGGTGTAGTGCCTGACCTGGTGTGGCCCGGTGCCCCGGCATCGACTGTCCCTCAACGCCTGAAACCTGAGTGACTATTTCTTTTTTAACAAAATTAAATCTTCTTGCCCTGCGCTATTCTGACGTATGATTTTACGTTTCGTCTTGCTTTTTTTGCTTTCAACCCAGGCAATAAGATAATTTGAATTATTATTTTCAGTTAAAGAAAACACATTTTCTGGTCTAACAAATCTGTAATCGTCAGCTTTACCCGATAATTTCCCATCTGCAATAAGAGGAGAAAGGTCTGAAGAGTTCAAAATGATAGGGCTAATTTCAGTATAAATATTCCGATTTTTGTACCAGCTATAAATTTCTTTATATGGTATGAATTTAAGTAACCCCCATTCAAAAGTCATAAAACTTCCTTTCTGTAACTAGTTACAAATTTAACTATGATGATCGCGCAAACCGCCAGGAACGGGGTTCGGCAGAATGGAATTCCTACCGCGGACAATGACCCTGCTTCCGGCAGGCTGCGCCAGTCCGGAATATAATTGTTTACTGGCCTCGACGATATGCACCCCGCCCATGCCCGGCAGGACATAGGGGAATATTTTTTCAAAACTGTTGGACGATTGTTGTACGAGGTTCCAGCGCAGCGGCGGCGTATATAAAACCGATGTCGATTGTTCGTAGACGAATAAATTGTCCCGCAGGAAAAAACGTAGCTGGTCACGTGAATACGGCGTGCCCTGCCCGAACGGCGACCATTCGGCGCGCGCCCATAACCCGCGGCGGTTTGGGGCGATAACGATTAATCGTCCGGTGCTTTTCAGCACGCGCCAGATTTCCTGCAGATTGGAACGGAGTAATTCGGCATATTCCAGTGAATGCACCAGTAAAACACGATCAACAGAATTCGATTCCAGAGGTAATTCGGATTCTTCGGCCAAAGCCGCCAGGTTATGTTCGGCGTCTGGCCAGTGATAGGTGCCCTGCCCGGCGGGGCTGATGGAAATTACACGCTCGGCATCGTTTAAAAATGGTGTCAGATAGGGTTGGGCATAGCCAATGCCGACAACGCGCAGGCCCTTAACATTATTCCACCAGCTGCGCACCTGATTGCCGATAACGCGGCGGGTCATCACGCCCGCCGGGCTGGCATAAAAATCTTTCAGGTCATAAACGGAACGGTACATGATTTATATATAGGCTTTTTATACCATGCCCTCAAGTTGTGGAATAAGCGGCTTGTCGGCCTCGGTTAAATCAAGGCTGTACAGGTCATTGATCGTCACCCATTTCAGCACCTGCCCTTCGCGGGGCGTTGGCTCTCCTTTCCAGACGCGAATGGCGTAGAGCGGCATCATCAGGTGAAAATCCGGATAGGTATGGGAAGTAAACCCGACCGGCAGCATGCAGCACGGGCGTGTCTCGATACCCAGTTCTTCATGCAGCTCACGCATCAGGGCGTATTCCGGGATTTCGCCGATCTCCAACTTGCCGCCAGGGAATTCCCATTTACCGGCCATCGGTTTATGCGCCGGGCGTTGGGCTACCAGAACATTTTTTTTGCGGTCAAGAATGGCGGCGGCGGCCACCAGCATCAGTTTCCGTTGCGGCATATCGGGTGGTGGCGCGGCGAGCGCTTCGGCACAACTCATTTTCATGGCAATCTCCTCATACAGAAATCCCCCCTTGCGGGGGGATATTTCATTATTATTTCTTTTCGGCTTTTTCAGGCAGTGGTTTGCCGTTCATATCGAACATTTCCACCTTCGCGCCTTTGCGCCAGTCTTCAACCAGCTTATTGAGAATGTCGCGGCGGACTTTCTGGTCCAGCTGACCTTTGACGTCATCGTATTTCGGGGCTGGGCGTGTGCGCTTATCCATGGTTTGAACAACATGGTATCCGAACTGGGTTTTCACCGGGGACTTGGTGTATTCACCTTTTTTCAGGGCGAATGCGGCGTCAGAAAATTCCTGAACCATATCCCCTTTGGCAAAATAACCGAGATCGCCACCGGAAGCGGCATTAGACTGGTCCTTGGAAAATTCCTTGGCCAGGTCTTCAAACTTCGCCCCGCCGTCCAGTTTCTTGATGATATCCTTGGCGACATCTTCTTTTTCCACCAGAATATGACGGGCGTGAACTTCTTCCACTTTTGGCATTTCCTTGACCATCTCGTCATAGGCTTTTTTGACCTGGTCTTCGCTGAACTTCGCGTCGATGGCTTTCTCGGCGAACACGGCGCGAATAATGTCTGCTTTTGCGGCGGCAAGGCGCTCGGCAACTTCAGGGCTGTCGGCGGTGTTGGCCGCTTTGGCTTTGGCATCGACAATGGCCCCGCTCACCAGTTGCTCAACAGCAAGCGGAAAAAGAGCTTCCGTAGGGTATTGTTTTAACTGCGGCGGCAGCGATGTTTGCAGGAAACGGGTGACTTCGCTGCGACGGATCTCCGTGCCGTCAACCTTGGCGACGACGGGGTCTTCCTGATTATTGGCTGGTTCGGCAGCTTTATCGGCCTTTGCCTCTTTTGCGTCCGCTGTTTCCGCCTTTGTGGCGTCGGCGGCTTGCGCCGGGGGAACAGCGGATTGATTATTCAGGTAATTATATGCGCCATAACCGGCGCCGGTGGCAATCAGCAATGCCAGGGCAATTCCTACTTTCATATTCATAAAAACCTCTTCAAAAGATATTAGGGAAATCCAAACGGGATTGGGGGTTATTTGGACACACATCCGGGGGAAGTGCAAGGCCGTAAATACAGTTATTTTCCGGTTTTTCAAGGGGTGGAGAATAGAAGCAAAGGCCGGGGGAATCAATTGACGCAAGCCGTTCAAAGCCTTATATGAGAGCGTTACGAAAAGGATTTGATTCACTATGCTTCTGAACTTTGCCACCAAACTATTCGGCTCCAGCAACGACCGCGTTATAAAAAATATGCGCCCCCGCGCCGAGGCTATCAACTCGCTGGAACCTGCTTACGCGGCACTGACTGATGAACAATTGAAAGCAAAGACCAATGAATTCAAATCCCGTCTCGCCGCGGGCGAAACACTCGACAATATTCTGAACGATGCCTTCGCGACGGTACGCGAAGCATCGAAACGTGTGTTCGGCATGCGCCATTTCGATGTGCAGCTGATCGGCGGCATGGTCCTGCACTTTGGCAAGATTGCTGAAATGCGGACCGGTGAAGGTAAAACCCTGATGGCGACCTTGCCTGTTTACCTGAATGCATTGACCGGTAAAGGCGTGCATGTGGTAACGGTGAACGACTACCTCGCCAAACGTGACTCCGAATGGATGGGGAAACTGTATAACTGGCTGGGCCTGTCGGTCGGATGCATCGTGTCGCAAATGCCGGACGAAGCGCGCAAAGCCGCCTACGCTGCCGATATCACCTACGGGACCAATAACGAATTCGGTTTCGACTATCTGCGCGACAACATGAAATATAATCTATCCGACATGGCGCAACGTGCCTTTAACTTCGCGATTGTCGACGAAGTTGACTCGATCCTGATTGACGAAGCCCGTACCCCGCTCATTATTTCCGGCCCGACTGAAAACGCGACCGATATGTATATGGCCGTTGATGCGCTTATCCCGTCGCTGGTAGCCGAAGATTACGAGAAAGACGAAAAAGTCAAAACCGTTATCCTGACCGAAGCCGGGACCGAACATATCGAAGACCTGCTCCGCACCGCCGGGCTGCTGACGGTCGGCAGCATGTATGACGCGCAGAACATGTCGCTGGTGCACCACGTGAACCAGGCGCTCCGTGCGCATAAACTTTTCTCGCGTGATACCGATTACATCGTCAAAGACGACAAGGTCATTATCATTGACGAATTCACGGGCCGTATGATGGATGGCCGCCGCTATTCCGAAGGCCTGCATCAGGCGCTGGAAGCCAAGGAAAAAGTCCAGATTCAGAACGAAAACCAGACTCTGGCATCCATCACCTTCCAGAATTACTTCCGCCTCTACCCGAAACTGGCAGGCATGACCGGCACGGCGATGACCGAAGCCGCCGAATTCATGGACATCTATAAACTCGGCGTGGTTGAGGTTCCAACCAACGTGCCTGTGGCGCGTCTTGACCATAACGACAAGATTTATAAATCCATCGCCGATAAAGAACAGGCGATTATTGAACTGATCCGTGAATGTCATGCGCGGAAACAGCCGGTACTTGTCGGGACGGTTTCGATTGAAAAATCCGAAGCCCTGTCCGCGAGCCTGAAGAAAGCGAAAATTCCGCATCAGGTATTGAACGCCCGCTACCACGAACAGGAAGCGGGTATTATCGCGCAGGCCGGTCGTCCGGGTGCCGTCACGATTGCCACCAACATGGCGGGCCGTGGTACGGATATTCAGCTCGGCGGGAATGTCGAGATGCTGATCCAGACAGAAATTCCGGCGGATGCAACGCCTGAACAACGTGCCGATATGGAAGGCAAAATCCGTGCCCAGGTAACATTGGATAAGGAAACCGTCCGCGCCGCTGGCGGTCTCTATGTGATTGGGACCGAGCGCCATGAATCCCGCCGGATTGACAACCAGTTGCGCGGTCGTTCAGGCCGTCAGGGCGACCCGGGCGCGTCGATGTTCTTCCTCTCCACGCAGGATGACCTGATGCGCATTTTCTCGCCCGAAGCGCTTGAAGCCGTATTGTCCAGCAAATCAATCGGCCTGAAAGACGGCGAAGCCCTGACTCACCCGCTCCTCTCCCGCGCGTTGCAGAAAGCTCAGACACGGGTTGAGCAGCAGAACTATGAAGTCCGTAAGAACCTGCTGAAATTCGACAACGTGATGAATGACCAGCGGAAGGTGATCTACGAACAGCGTCATGAAATCATGAACGCTGAAACGGTAACCGAGATGATTACCGATATGCGCCGTGAAACGATCGACGGTATCATTGGCCGCACCATCCCGCCGCATGCCTATGCCGAGCAATGGGATATCCACGGCCTGAAAACCGAAGTGCAGTCCCTCTTGTCACTGGATGTGCCGGTGGATGACTGGGCCAAGGAAGAAGGCATCGCGGACGAAGAAATCCGTGAACGCCTGTACAAGGCCTCTGACGAGAAAATGGCCGAAAAACGCGCCCGCGCCGGGGATAAATTCTTCGATCATATCGAAAAATCCTTTGTGCTACGCTTGCTTGACCAGCACTGGAAAGAACATCTGCTACATCTTGACCATTTGCGTCAGGGTATCAACCTGCGCGCCTTCGCCCAGCGTGACCCGCTGAACGAATATAAATCCGAGGCATTCAACATGTTCGCCGGGATGATGGAACGCCTGCGTGATGCGATTGTGCAGAATTTGAGTCAGGTCGAAATCAATATTGATGAACAGACTTTCTCACGCATGGAACAGCAGCAACGCGCTGAAGAAGACAAAAAAGCACAATTGACCCGTACCGACCCAGCCGCCGAGCAACAACAGGCCGCCGCCAAGGACCCGATCCCGTTCCGTCGCCGCTTCGACCAGAATGATCCGTCAACCTGGGAAGGCAATGTCCCTCGCAATATGAATTGCCCCTGCGGCTCCGGCAAAAAATTCAAATACTGTCATGGGAAGATTGAGTAGCTATCTCCAATGCGTCATTCCGGCGGCTTGTCCTCCGAAGCCTTGGCGAAGGAGGAAGGCCGGAATCCATTAAATCATCGTGGGTTCTAGCTTTCATGGGGGTGCTAAATAGGTGTGTAATTGTCGCTAAATTTTGCCCTCATTAAAGAACGCCTGCTCAGAACAGGGGTGCAAAATCCTGACAGGGATATAGAACGTATCACTGAATTTGTTACAAACGGTGGTCCCGTCACTCCCGAGAATGAGGGCCGAATATTGGACTTGTTGAAACGGCGCGAAAACCGGGAACCGATTGAGCGGATTATCGGCTATTCAAAATTTCTTGATCATACATTTGAACTTGCCGATGGCGTGTTTAAGCCCAACTTTGAAACTGAAACTACGACAGAACATGCGTTAATTTTTGCAGAAAGATTTGGCCGTCCGGTTAGAATTCTTGATGTGGGAACGGGAACGGGCTGTATCCTGATTTCCCTACTTAAGAATCTGCCAGCCGCCACAGGAATTGGCGTGGATATCAATCCGAATGCACTGGCCCTAGCCCGACGTAATGCCGAAAAACATCACGTCGCAGACAGATGTGAATTTCATTTATCCGATTGGGCTGAAGGCATAACAGGCTCCTTTGATATCATCGTTTCCAATCCCCCTCGAATACCGCAAAAGCTTATTCCCTCTCTGGTAACCGAGGTGGCGAAATACGACCCGCGCGAAGCCATTGATGGAGGAAAAAATGGCCTACTTTTCTATGAGAAGCTGGCAAAAAGCTTTCATAAAATCGCCCATAAGGACACGGTGTGCATTATTCAGGCAGGTGAAATTATCATAGAGCAAGCGGCAAATATTTTCATTAAAAGCGGCTTCTCAGATGTTCAAATTTGGCGCGATTATAAATACGCGCCTAATTGCATCAGCTTTAAAATGGGGAAAGCGCAAAACATTCCCCGCGATAGTTTTCTAAAAAGGATAATCTCCAGACTTTACCCCTTCTGATACCTGTATTCCTGCGTCAGTCCGCCATAGCCATAGGCGGCAGCGCGGACATCATGCACATGGATGTAACTTTCGGGATGCACATTGCCCAGTATCGTCTCAAACCCTGCAAATACAGCCTTGATATAGGCAGCTTTCTCATCCTTGGTGTTGGTTTCGTCGGTGACTTTTATCTCAAGGGAGAAGCTGTTCTTGTTATGCTCGGTGAGCGATTTACCGGCGATGATCCAGCTGTCATGGTCCACATAATCAATTACAATGGCGATAAGGTTATGCTTCTTTTTCAGGATGCCGACCGTGTGGTCCAGCAACATATCCGCAACTTGTTTTGTGGTCTGGGCATTTTTGGTTCCACTGATTTTGACATTAAGAATAGGCATGGCTCTCACTTTTTCTATGTAAATGACGGTGGCGAATTGGTTTTAGTCCTTCACGCCCGTAATATGACGCTATATATTTAGTTTAACAAACACGAATTTCCAGGAAAGCAGATAATGCGCACCGAAACCGCACCGAAAACCGTATTCCGCAAAGATTATACCCCGCCGCCTTATCTGGTGGAAAAACTGCATCTGGACTTCCAGATTGTCGATGGCGCCACCACGGTAACGTCGACCGCACAGTATAAGCGCAACGGTACAGGTCCGGCAGCACTGGTGCTGGACGGCGAGCACATGGAATTGCTCGCGGTAAAACTGAATGGCGTCGCAGTCGATTATACGACCTCTGAATCAACGCTGACGATTGCCAACCCACCTGCAGATTTTACGCTGGAAATCGTGACCCGTTTCGACCCGGCCAAAAATACCGCGCTTGAGGGCCTGTATAAATCCGGCGTCATGTATTGCACGCAGTGTGAAGCACAGGGGTTCCGCCGCATTACTTATTTTCAGGATCGCCCCGATGTCATGACCGTGTTTACCGTGCGTGTTGAGGCCGACAAGAAATCCTGCCCGGTATTGCTGTCTAACGGCAATCTGATTGAAGAAGGCGCCGCCGCGAATGGCCGCCATTACACCGTCTGGCATGACCCCTTCCCGAAATCATGCTATTTGTTCGCGCTGGTGGCGGGTGACCTGCAATATATTCAGGATTATTTCACCACCGCCTCGGGCCGCCGCGTTGATCTGCGCATTTACGTGCGTGACGGCGATCAACCGCAATGCGGTTACGCCATGGAATCCCTTATCCGCTCGATGAAATGGGATGAAGAAAAATATGGCCGTGAATACCAGCTTGACCGTTTTAATATCGTGGCGGTCAGTGATTTCAATATGGGCGCGATGGAAAACACCTCGCTCAATATCTTCAACACGGCTTTGGTTCTCGCCCATCCTGAAACGGCAACCGATGCTGATTTTTACCGTGTCGAAGGTGTTATCGCCCACGAATATTTCCACAACTGGACAGGCAACCGCGTGACCTGCCGCGACTGGTTCCAACTGTCACTCAAGGAAGGTCTGACGGTTTTCCGTGATCAGGAATTTTCGGCGGACACAAATTCCCGCGCGGTGCAACGCATCGACGACGTGGAAACGCTCCGTTCGATGCAATACCCCGAAGACGGCGGCCCGCTGGCCCACCCCGTGCGCCCGGACAGTTACATTGAAATCAACAATTTCTACACGACCACCGTGTATGAAAAAGGCGCGGAAGTCGTACGGATGCAATCCACCCTGCTCGGGCCGCAGAAATACCGCGAAGCAACGGATTTATATTTCAAACGTTTTGATGGACAGGCTGTCACCTGCGATGATTTTGTCCAGTGCATGGCCGACACGTCCAAGATGGACTTTACCCAGTTCAAGTTCTGGTACACGACGGCAGGTACGCCGGAAGTGACCGCGAAAACCCATTATGATGCCGATAAACGCACATTCACCCTGACTCTGTCACAACATTGCCCTGACACGCCCGGCCAGACAAATAAGCCGCCAATGTTTATTCCTGTGGCTGTTGGTCTGCTTGGCCCGAATGGCGATGATATGATCGGGACGCAGGTGTTGCCGCTGAAGGATAAGACCGAAAATTTCATTTTTGAAAATATCGCGTCACGTCCGGTGCCATCCATCCTGCGCAATTTCTCGGCCCCGGTCCGCCTGACGACCGACCTCTCCGAAGAAGATCTGCGCTTCCTCATGGTGCATGACACGGACGGGTTCAATAAATGGGAAGCCGCACAGACATTGTCGCTGCGCCTGATCAACCGGATGCTCGACGCCGCTGAATCCGGCCACAAAGCCATGACTGACCATGCCTATATCGAAAGCGTCAAGGCATTGGTTGATGAAGCCATCACCAACCCTGATTGTGATCGTGCCCTGACGGCCCGCATGATTACCCTGCCGGATATCTCGATTATCGCGCAGGAACGCAGCGTGGTGTACCCGGATCATATTCATGCCGTTTTGACCAAAATCAAGCTGGATGTCCTTGAAACATGCGAGTCTTCCTTTATGAAGCTCTATCGCATGCTGAACACGGGTGAAGACTACACGCCGGATGCCAAATCCATGGCGGACCGTAGCCTGAAAGCGACCGCGCTGGATTACCTGACCGCCCGGACCGATGCCGCCGCCGCACATCTGGCCAAATCGCATTACGATCGCGCCAATAACATGACTGACCGCATGGCCGCCCTGACTTGCCTGCTCGACAGCTCGCAGCCAGAACGTCAGCAGGTGCTGGATGATTTTTATGCGAAGTTCAAATCCTATCCGCTGGTCATCGATAAATGGTTCGGCGCGCAGGCACGCGCCGTGCGTCCGGAAACGCTGGACGATATCGACCGCCTGATGAATCACCCGGACTTTATCTGGACGAACCCGAACCGCGTGCGGTCGCTTTATGGCGCGTTCGCCATGCGCAACCCGGTGATGTTCCACTCGGCAGACGGGCGCGGGTATAAAATGTTTGGTGATTTTATCGCCAAGCTTGACCCGATCAATCCGCAAATTGCCTCGCGCCTGCTGACCTCGCTGCGTGACTGGAAACGTTATGACGCGGGCCGTCAGGCGATGATGAAAGCGGTGTTGCAACGTATCGTGACCATGCCGAACGTGTCACCCAACGTCTATGAAATCGCCAGTAAAACTTTAGGGGAATAAAGGGGAATAATATGGTCGCAACAGATGGTTTTTTTGCACAGGCTATCGCATCCTGCGCCACTCTTCCTGCCTTAAAGACCGCTGTGGTCCATCCTGTCCGCGCTTCCGACATTGAGGTGGTGGCGAAAGCCGCTGCGCATAATCTGATTGTCCCGGTACTGGTGGGGCCGCAGGCACGCATCACCCTTGCGGCAAAAGAAGCGGGCATTGATATTTCCCCGTGGACGCTGATTGATACTGAACACAGCCACGCGGCGGCGGCGAAAGGCGCGGAACTCGCCGCCAAGGGGGAAGTCGAAGCCATTATGAAGGGCGGGCTGCATACGGATGAAATCCTGCACGCCATCATCGTTACACGCTCGCTGATGACCGAACGTCGCATATCCCATGCCTATATCATGGATATTCCAACCTATCATAAGCCGGTTGTGATTACGGATGCGGCGGTCAATATCGCGCCTGATCTGGATGTAAAGGCTGATATCATCCAGAACGCTATTCATTTCTGGCATGCAATATTCGGTTACGACCATGATCCGAAGGTGGCCATTCTGGCGGCGGTGGAAGTCGTCAACGCGAAAATGCAGGCAACACTGGATGCGGCCGCTTTGTGCAAAATGGCCGACCGGGGGCAGATTACGGGTGGGATTCTCGATGGCCCCCTCGCCTTTGATAATGCGATCAGCAAGGATGCCGCCGCATCGAAGGAGCTAAAATCACCTGTGGCCGGGGATCCTGATATCCTGTTTCCACCCAATCTGGAATCCTGCAATATCATGTCGAAAGAACTGACTTTCCTGGCGGGGGCGAAGGCCGCAGGTATTATCCTGGGGGCGCGTGTCCCGATTATCCTGACCAGCCGGGCGGATAGCGAAGAAACAAAACTGATGTCCTGTGCGCTCGCGGTAAAAGTCGCGCAGGCGCGCCGCGAAGGAAAATTCAAGTGAAACTGCTGGTGCTGAATGTCGGGTCGTCCAGCGTCAAATACCGGCTTTTTGACCGTGACAGCCTGACGGAATGCGGTGGTGATAAAATAACGGGCCTGAAATCGCATGGCAACCCGACATATGAAGACGCCATCTCCTGCATTATAAATGACGTTGATAAACATGATCTGGCGGCTGTTGTGCACCGTGTCGTGCATGGCGGGCCGAATTTTTCTGGGGCCGTTTCTGTCACCGATAATGTCCTCGCGGAACTGGAAAAATACAGCCCTTTTGCACCGTTGCACCAGTCGCATAACCTCGCGGCTATTCGTATCATGCAGAAACTATACCCGGACATACCGCAATATGCCTGTTTTGATACGGCCTTCCATCACGGGCATGATGCGCTATTCGATACCTATGCCCTGCCCGCTACGTTGCGTGATCAGGGTCTTCGCCGTTATGGGTTTCACGGGCTCTCGTATAAATGGATTGCCCATGTGCTGCGGCAGGATCACCCGCATCTGGCGTCAGGACGCGTGATTATTGCGCATCTTGGTAACGGCAGCAGCTTGTGTGCCATGAAGAATGGCAAAAGCATCGACACAACGATGGGCCTCACGGCGCTGGATGGCGTACCGATGGGCACGCGCTGCGGCAGCATTGACCCCGGCCTTGTTTTATACCTTATGAAGGACATGAAACTCTCGCCCAACGAAGTTGAAAATATTCTTTACGATAAGTCCGGCCTTTTGGGACTCTCAGGCATCAGTAACGACGTCAAAACATTACTTGAATCGGATAATCCGCAGGCGGCATTCGCCTTGAATCATTTTGCCTTGAAGGTGGCTCAGGCCATTGGTGCATTAACCGTATCGCTCGGGGGGCTGGATGGTATTGTTTTTACCGGCGGAATTGGCGAAAACGCAACGAAATTGCGTGATTCTATCTTGAAACAGGTTTCACATCTGGGCAACATTCCGCATCTGGTCATTAAAACCAATGAAGAATGGATAATGGCGCAGGAAATTCAGCAGGTAATATGATGACGCGGGTCCAACGCCCCAATTTTAAATTTGAAGACATGGCTTCCGGGCCTTGCTTCGGGCTTGACGAAGTCGGACGCGGACCTCTCGCTGGACCGGTTGTCGCCGCCTGCGTTTACATTCCGCCGGAAAAACGTAAACATCCGGTGTGGAAAGATGTGCGCGACAGCAAGCAACTCACCGCCGTGCGCCGAGACGTGTTGTTTTCAGTTATTACGACCCAATGCACCTATGGCATTGCCGAGGCGAGCGTTGAGGAAATCGACACGCATAATATTTTGCAGGCGACGTTCATCGCCATGCGCCGCGCTATCGCGATGTGTAACATGGAACCTGACTTGCTGTTGATTGACGGCAACTATACCCCCAAAACTGACTGGCATTGGCGGTCCCAGACGATTGTCGAGGGGGATGCCAAATCCGTGTCGATTGCCGCCGCCTCTATCCTGGCCAAAGTTACCCGCGACCGGATGATGGAAAAACTTGCGGTGGATTATCCGCATTATAACTGGCACAGCAATGCCGGATACGGCACACCAGACCATCTTTCGGCCCTATCCACCCACGGGCCGACACCGCATCACCGTACGTCCTTCGCGCCGGTGCGGGAAGTCATGCTGCGTAAAACTGCGTAGTAATATTTCACTAGATTTCATATGAAGATTCATTAATAACTAATTGATTCACATAAATGAATCGGTGTTTTATTTTCTTGACGGCGAGTCGCAAATGAATCATGATTCTCTCCTGACACCAAAGGGGAAAACGAAAATGTCGAGTCCAAAAGCGCCGAAATCTGCGAAATCCACAGGAAAATCCACAAAGTTATCCACAGGCGCCAAGGCCCCAAAATCAACCGAACTTAAGAAAAACGTGATTCTCCAGGGTGACTGCATCGAAATGATGCGCTCCCTGCCCAAAGGGTCAATCGATATGATTTTTGCCGATCCACCCTATAACCTTCAACTGAAGGGCGATCTGCACCGTCCAGACGCGTCCAAGGTCGATGCCGTGGACGACCACTGGGACCAGTTCTCCTCCTTTGCCGACTACGATAAATTCACCCGTGAGTGGTTGTCCGCCGCGCGCGACCTGCTGACCGATGACGGGGCTATCTGGGTTATCGGGTCATACCACAATATTTTCCGCGTGGGCGCGATTTTGCAGGATCTGGGTTACTGGATTTTGAATGACGTCGTCTGGCGTAAATCGAACCCGATGCCGAATTTCCGTGGCCGCCGCTTTACCAACGCGCATGAAACCATGATCTGGGCCGCGAAATCCGAGAAAAGCAAATACCGCTTTAACTATGACACGATGAAAACACTGAATGACGATGTGCAGATGCGCTCCGACTGGACCATTCCACTCTGCACGGGCGCGGAACGTATTAAGGATGAAAATGGTGACAAAGGCCATGCGACGCAAAAGCCGGAAGCCCTGCTCTACCGCGTCATGATGGCCTCGACCCAGCCGGGCGATACCGTCCTTGACCCGTTCTTTGGTTCGGGCACCACCGGGGCGGTGGCTAAGAAACTCGGCCGCGACTGGATCGGGATTGAACGCGAAGACAGCTATATCAAGCTGGCCAAGGCCCGTATCGCCAAGGCAGAACCTATTGCTGAAAACCAATTATTGTCTCAACCGCTGAAACGTGAGGAACCGCGTGTGCCGTTTGGATGGCTGATTGAACGTGGCCTGATTAAGGCAGGAACAACACTGACTGACAGCCGCAATGAAATTCAGGCGAAGGTCGGCGCGGATGGCAGTGTTATCGCCCAGACTGGTGTAAATCAATACCGTGGCTCCATCCATAAGGTCGGTGCCGCCCTGCAGGATGCGCCAAGCTGCAATGGCTGGACATACTGGCATTACCGCGAAGGCGGACGCCAGTTCCCGATTGATCGACTGCGTCAGAAAGTGCGTGATGAGATGAGCGCCACGCAATCCCTGCAATAATGTTTGGCCGCCGCAAACATAACCGCACCACCATTCAGGTCCGTGATTTCAAAGTACTGGCTTCTATCGGCATCTATCCGCATGAACATGAGCGGCAACAGCAGATCACCGTGAATGTGGATATGGAACTTATTGATCCGGTCGTGCCGCATGACCGGATTGACGACACGGTATCATACGAAGGCATGGTCAGTGAAATCCGCGCCCAGGCCATCACGCATCATAATCTGGTCGAAACGCTGGCGGAAGACCTGGCATCCTATGCGCTGAAAGACAGGCGCATAGCCCATGTGCGGGTGCAGATACTGAAAAATCAGGTATATGACGAAGGCAGCGTCGGCTGCGATATCCTGCGCAGCCGCTAGAATTTTTGGCTGTATAACGGCAGGATCATCTCACGGTCGGCAAAGACGTCAAGCTGAAGCAGCTTGCCTTCAAATACGTAATAGCTGCGATTTTTGACCATGACATTCTCAAGATATTTTTTCAGCTCGATGCGATAACGTATATAGGCCGGACGTCCTTCGTCGGTGAAAATATTTTGACGATCGAGCAAAGTCAGGTATTCCTTGGCGACTCTATTGGGAACGCGGATAAA
This sequence comes from uncultured Alphaproteobacteria bacterium, assembly GCA_946481105.1. Next base: position 4,352 of record CAMLMM010000025.1, on the reverse strand, counting down.
GGACAGGCTGAATGGGCTGCGCAATCTTAAAATGCCCCCCAGTGGAAATTTCAGGGTATCACCCTCAAATTTATCGCCGCAGCTATTATACTGAATTTCAGGTTCGGTGATTTGAATCACATAGGCCGACTCATATTTTGAGTTCGGCATCAGCGGAAAGCCTTCCAGGTCAAAATTATATCGCTCCAGATAAATAGGCTGCATGAACTCGTAATAACGGGGCAGGTCGGCGCCATAATTGACAAGATAGGACCGTGTTGTCGCGCGAATTTTCTGCCACTCGAATTCATTCTTGAAAAACTTGTGATACAGATTGCATTCAGTGATTTTTAAAAACTGGTCTAGGGCTTCGTTATCATCAAGCTCATAGGCATTCATGGCCCAGGCCAGTTTTGACAGTGTGTAAAAGGAAGTTGGCGCAAAGACGATACGCGAAACGTCGATTTTCTTTGGCTTTTCTGAAATGGCCTTTGGTTTTGTGCGTACCGTGGGTGGCGGTGCGGTCATATCGACAATGCTGTCGGGTAGTGCTGGCGCAACTTCCTTCTCTGTGTTCGGAATGGCACCCGTGGGGGCAGGCGTGGGTGTTTCGGCATTCTGGGCAAAACTGGGGCTGGCAAAACCAAGTACGAGAAAGGCAGCGAGAACAGCAAATTTCATTACATCACCATCTAACGGTTATAAAACCCGGCGGCTAAACGGGCCGCTTTCTTAAATACGGTTGGCAGGCCGGAATCCCCCGCCTTCACACTGGAAGTATAGCTTAAATTGCGTGTTTTGGGGGAAAAATCATTCTTCCGCAGGCAATCCGTCCCCCAGACTTCCAGTATCAGGTGAAAATGGCTAAAACTATGGCGAATTTCGCCGATTTTTGTTAGGCCCCGGACTTTTTCCAGCCACGCCGGGTGGGCAACCACGCTATGTTCATCCCGGTCCCAGTCGGTCGTGGGCAAGGCCACCATCCCACCCAGCATCCGGTCATCCGCGCGGCGCTCCAGAACAACTTCGCCATTGCTGGTCTGCAACCAGTAGACGCGCCCGTGACGTGTTGGCACGGCTTTCTTGATGGTCTTCACGGGATATACCGCGACCTGCCCGGTCAGATAGGCTTTGCAGTCGGCTGAGACGGGACAGGCTGCGCATTTGGGGTTCGCGGGTGTGCAGATGGCTGTGCCCAGATCCATCAACGCCTGCGGTAGGTCACGCGCCGCTTCTTTGCCGCGCTTCGCAATATCATCATATAACAATTTTGCCGCGAGTTTCTGTTCCGCTCTACCCCCGGCTACAGCGAACACGCGCGCGGCGATACGTTCGATATTGCCGTCCACCACCACGGACGGGCGGTCAAAGGCAATCGCGGCGATGGCGGCGGATGTATACGGCCCGATACCGGGAAGGTCGATCAGTGTATCTTCCGTGTCGGGGAATTTGCCTTTATGGGCGGCGTGAATAACCTGCGCACATTTCACCAGATTGCGTGCGCGGGCGTAATATCCCAGTCCCGCCCAGTTCGACATGACGTCATCCGACTTGGCCTTGGCCAGCGAGGTCACATCCGGCCAGAGAGTCGTGAATTTCTGGAAATACGGGATAACCGTGGGCACGGTCGTCTGCTGAAGCATGATTTCTGATAACCAGACATGATAAGGATTCGACTTTTCGCCCTTTTTCGCCCGCCACGGCAGGTCGCGGCGGTTCTTACCGTACCATTCCAGCAGCTTTTTCTGAAATTCCGGCGGGTTGAAGGCAAAAACGTGACTTTTGGGCATAATCTGGCGTATAAGAACTCATGTCCGATCTGCGCCCTCTTTCTGCCTCCATCTCCACTCTGACATCCGCGACCTTCAGTAAGAAATTCGTGGGGCTGGGGCGCATACTTAATCTATGGAATGATATCGTCGGACCTGAGATGGCCGTCAAGACACAACCGGCAAAAATCCACTACAGAAAACCGAAAGACAAGGGCGACAAGCCGCAAGCGACGCTGGATATCGCCGCGACCAGCGCCGATGCGACCGTGCTGCATTATCAGAAAGACCTGATACTGGAACGGATAAACCAGCTTTTTGGCGATAAATGGGTCACGGGCATACGTTTCGTCCATGTGGCCGGAAATACCAACGACGATGCGGGATTCAAGCGTCCGGTACGGTTATCGGACGAAGACTTGACCAATTTGAGCGCCGTCTTAAGTCAGGTTACCGACGACGACATACGGATTAGACTTGAAAAACTGGGTCAAAGCGTACTAAGGAAAGAGCGTAGCCAGCAGGCTCCGTAACATCGTAAATAGGATTATTCGAAAAATGGCCGGTCCATCCGCAAATATTACCATTATGCTGCGTGCCGCAGAAAAAGCAGCCAAGTCGCTGAACCGTGACTTTGGCGAGGTGGAAAACCTGCAGGTATCCCGCAAAGGCCCCGCCGATTTCGTATCCGCCGCCGATCTGCGCGCCGAAGACATCCTGTATGAAGACCTCAAAAAATCACGCCCGTCGTTCGGCTTCCTGATGGAAGAACGTGGCGAAGTCAAAAGCGGCCAGGCCGGTGACGAAGAATTCCGCTTTATCGTCGACCCGCTCGACGGCACCACCAACTTCCTGCACAGTATTCCACATTTCTCTATCTCGATTGGTATCGAACGCCAGACAGCAACCGGACGTGAAATCGTTGCGGGCCTCGTGATGAATCCGATTTTGAACGAAGTATTTGTTGCCGAAAAAGGTTTGGGCGCGATGCTGTCCTCCCGCCGCCTGCGCGTATCCGCGCGGAAAGATTTATCCATGTCGGTTATTGCCGGGGGCGATGCCGCGTCCAAGGGCAAAGCCGAACAAGACCGCTTCGTTAAAAACATCGCTGCGCTCACCGGAAAGACAGGTGGCTATCGCCGCATGGGTTCTGCCGCGCTGGACCTTTGCTATGTGGCTGCAGGCCGTTTCGAAGGCTTCTGGGAAAATGGTCTGAAGCCATGGGATATGGCGGCTGGTTCCCTGATTGTCAAAGAAGCCGGTGGGCAAATATCCAGCCTGCTTGGCGATCCGAACCCGGTTTATGCGTCGGCCATTCTGGCGTCAAACGGACTCATCCATAACGACCTGAAAAATATCATCGTGGAGTCAAACGGCTAATGCGGTATCCGGGGGCATCTGCGCTGGTACTTGTTTCGCTGCTGACGGGCGGCCAGGTTCACGCCCAGTCCGCACCTGATTATAATAAACCGGATGTCGAGGTAAACCGTTCTGTCCTGCAGGAGCTGAAAGGCTACAACCCGCCGCCAATGTTTGGCGGTGCAGCTCCGGCAGACGCAACAGTCACCAATGAATCGACCCATGTCACCAAGCCACTGACGCTCGATGTTCCCGCGCCCGATAAACCATCGCTGACCGCACCGAAGGCCGAAGACCTGTTGGGTCACCCGGTTGAAAATTTCCATGTGTTGACCGAACAAAAAGGCTCGCTCACCATGCCGGAACCGGGTTCTGTTATTCCGGCGGCTTCCGACAAAGCGGATGAACTTCCCGTCCCTGCCAAAAAGGCAGATAAACAAGCCGACAAACCAAAAGTAAAACCGCCCGCCCTTCCGGCTGACGTGAAGAAAGAAGAGCCGAAGAAAGCTGAGAAAAAACCTGAGCCGAAAAAGGTACCTCCGAAAAAAGAGGACGCAAAAAAGGCAGAGGTAAAAAAAGAAGTTAAAAAGGAAGAACCTAAAAAACCTGAACCAGCAAAAACGGAAAAACTAAAACCTGTTCCGGCCCCGGAAGTAAAATCCGACGCACCGAAAATCGTGCCAAAACCCTATCAGCCGAAAACGGCCAAGACTATGCCCGCTGTACCGCCGGTAAAAGTGGACAAGACTCCGCTGGCGCCTCCTCCGGGCATGGCGGCGTTGCCTCCCATTGAACCGCCAGCGGCAAAGGCAAAACCCAGTATCGGCGACCGCATCATTGATCAATCCCTGAGCAATCGGATGGAACAGGATACAGGGAAAATTCGTGAAGCCCTGAAAGTCGATATACCTGCCGCTCCTGTAACGGATGTCGATCAGATGAGTTTTGAATTCGCGTCCGGTAAAGTTGACCTGACCAAGGATATGAAGGCGCAGATAAAATCCAGTATCCTGCCGGCGCTGAAATCCAAATCATCCCTGCGCGTATCCATTATGGCCTTCGCCTCAGGTGGCAAAGGGGAAAGCGCCGCGCGGCGTGAATCCTTATCCCGTGCCTTGGCAATGCGCCAGTTCTTTATCGACAATGATATCCCGGCGGCGCGTATGGACCTGAAAGCACTCGGCGATAAAACATCCCAGACTCCCGTCGACCGTGTCGACCTCGTCCTGATGGGGAAATAATCAA
>CAMLMM010000024.1 GCA_946481105.1 uncultured Alphaproteobacteria bacterium | reverse complement strand
ATTCTTTCAACAGGCGGCACAGCCAAAACGCTGCGTGAAGCTGGATTGAATGTCACCGATGTATCCGACCACACAGGTTTTCCTGAAATTATGGATGGCCGTGTGAAAACCCTCCACCCGAAAGTTCATGGTGGCCTCCTCGCCCGCCGCGACGATGCTGACCACGTTGCTGCCATGCAGGCGCAAAATATCGAAGGCATCGATCTGCTGGTTGTCAATCTTTACCCGTTTCGCGAGACAGTTGCCAAAGGTGGTGACTATGATATGTGCGTGGAAAATATCGATATCGGCGGTCCTGCCATGCTGCGTGCCGCCGCTAAAAACCATGACTTCGTCGCCGTGGTCACTGATCCCGCCGATTACGCGCAGGTTCTTCAAGAAATCGCCGAAGGCGGCACGACGCTTACCCTGCGCCAGCGTCTCGCGGCCAAAACCTATGCCATGACGGCATCCTATGACTCGGCAATATCTGCCTGGTTTGCCAGTCAATTAAATGAGCAGTTTCCGGCAACACTGACAGTCGCGGCCACGCGCGTTGATACGCTCCGTTATGGTGAAAACCCGCATCAGGCCGCCGCTGTTTACAGCGACGGGTCAGGCCGCAAAGGCGTCGTCACCGCAAGACAATTACAGGGCAAGGAACTGTCCTACAACAATCTGAATGACACCGATGCGGCGTTTGAACTGGTGGCCGAGTTCGACGCACCTGCTGTCGCCATTATCAAACACGCCAACCCGTGCGGCGTTGCCATGGGTAAAACCATGATTGATGCCTACCAGTCGGCTTTGGCATGCGACCCGGTATCGGCTTTTGGTGGTATCATTGCCCTCAACCGCCCGCTTGATGGCCCGACCGCTGCTGAGATCGTCAAAATTTTCTCTGAGGTCATCATTGCCCCGGAAATTACCGCCGAAGCCCGTGCCATCATGGCCGATAAAAAGAATGTCCGTGTACTGGAAACAGGTGGACTGCCAAACTTCGCCGATGCGCGTATGACGCTGAAAACCATTTCCGGGGGCTATTTATTCCAGAGCGCGGATAACGGCCATATTACCGAGGCAGCACTCCAGGTCGTCACCGACCGCGCGCCAACCGCACAGGAACTCGCAGACCTTATATTCGCCTTCCGCGTCTGCAAGCACGTGAAATCAAATGCGATTGTTTATGCGAAGAACGGCAAGACGGTCGGGATTGGTGCAGGTCAGATGTCGCGCATTGATTCAAGCCGTATTGCGGCGTGGAAAGCCTCCGAAGCCAAAACCGAAATCCAGAATTCGGTCGTGGCCTCTGACGCGTTCTTCCCCTTCCCTGATGGCCTCCTCGCTGCGGCCGATGCCGGCGCGACAGCGGTCATTCAACCCGGAGGCTCCATCAAAGACAAAGACGTCATCGCCGCCGCCAATGACCGCGGCCTCGCCATGGTCCTCACCGGTATGCGGCATTTCAGGCATTAAAATAATCTAGATTTTTTTAAATTAGCCCAGCACGAATGGGCTATCAATTCTATTATGAATGATAGGATTTTTGGGGCGTTCAAGCTCAGTTATCTCGGCAGATGCTTTAGTTTGTTTTTCAGCAGCAAACTTTAAAAGATCTGCATCAGGTAAAGGTGGACGTTTATGAGTATTCCAAGCCTGCATAGTCTGGTCAACTTTATCTACCACCGCATCTGGAGCCAAGTCTCTATTCTCCTGTGTATACTGATTCACAAGTCTCTGGCGCAATAGTGGCTCAGATAGCCCGTCTCGCAATGCTCTTAATGTCTGCTGATAATCCTCCGTCGTAAAACTAGCTTGGTCTTTGCCTGATCCAGCAAGAGAGAGGTTTTTCTGATCAAAAGCTATATTCATTCCAAATCGTAAAGCCAATTGTTCTGATTGGGATAGCGGTTTCCCTTCCAGGGCTTTCGTAGCGAGTCTTAAGAAAGAAGAACGAAAATAAGGATTGTCCGAAACCTCGCGTATGTTCCCAATATGAACATTTTCCCGTTTTGCACCATCTGGTATCTCAGCAAATGGTTGGGATCGTACATATCCTTTTACCCGCCCCTTACTCATCTCATCCAGAAGTGTTAAAACACCTTGATTACTGCTCAGCGGCGGAATGTAATATTGCTCTGTCTTGCTACCAGACTTACGTGAATATTGTTCAAGAATAATATTTAGATCATCACGCATCTGCCCTAACGTTAATCGCTCTGGCTTCTCAATCAGGCGTGCAAATCTATCAATTGCCTCCGGCTTTAAAATGAAATTATGGCCTACTACTTTGGCCATGCTGACTCCCCCCCCCCACATATCCGCAGATGCTATGGTCAGATATGCAGCCGCCCCAGCTTTGGCAGTGAATCCTTGAGTTAAGGCTAGTGTTTCTTTTAATTTTGTAACACCTTTTGTACCAACTGTAGCCATAAGTGTTGCCTGTGTTGCCGCATAAGGGCCTACAATGTGAAAGAATTCAGAATTTTTACGATCAATAACCTCAACGGTACCATCTTTCCTCCTGTAAAAGGCAGAAAGTAATGTATCTATTTTTTCACCTGGTTTCGGTCCTTCGTATCCCGGTTCTGACGGTAGTTTTCCATTATATTTCATGCCTTCCGGCATTTTCCAGCCTTTGGCGAACCTAAAATCAAACTTGCCGTCTTCATATACAGCAACCTTATTCCAGGCATTTTGTAGCCAGTCTCCTGCTTTTTCACCAGCATCAGTATCTACCAGAGAAATTACCGATTCTGCCGTCTGTGCCAGAAAATCGCGCATACCTGCCCGGACTTGTGAACCATAAAGATGATTAAAAATACCAGCAGGAGTCAGCATTGTTCCAGCTGACAGGCGTTGATGCCATGTGGCCAATTCACTATTTGATTTATCAGTGTCTTTAACTTTGTCAGACACGGGCCCCTCGATTACTTCCAAATACAATTATAACGTTATGTTAATTTCAAATAGTTAATAATTACTTAAAATCAAGAGCAATTTATTTTCATATTTTTTCGGGTTTTTTTTGCAAAATGGACTTCTTTCTGATAGGATGTCCTTACAGTAAAGTAACAAAAATTACCTGATTAAACAGGAATAAGTACTAAGAGGAGTGTACCATGGCCGCAAGCGCAAGATTTCTTGAAGCTCTAACACAGCTTAAGGGAATTTCCAGAACAACAAAAGACTTTTTGGAGCGTGAGGGTGCCAGAATTGAAGCCCTTGCTAGCGACATTACCCGTAGTTCAGGTCGGGTAGCCGATGGCACCGCCAATGAATTTAGACAAGTATATGCTGATTACCTGCGCCGCACACTCAATGACAATCGTGCTTACAATAACCTTGGCTTGGCCGACCGTGTGAAACTACAGGAGGAAATCCGGGAAGATTTCTTCCATAAAATGCTTGGTCATGTTGCCACAACTGATGAACAACGTATTGCCCTTCGTGCGACACTTACTCGAAAAGCCATGGAGCCAAAAGGTGAAACACTAGTTCTAAGGGATGGTACCAAAGTCACACGCACTGAATACGAACAATTACGTGATCTTAAAAAATCAGGCATTAATCTGGGTGCTGATGAAGCCAAATGGCAGATGATACAGGAAGCTGAGAAAGCTGTTGCAGAGAAAGCAACCGCAAGAGCGACTACAGCGGCAGCAGCCGATTCGACAAAAGTTAGAGCAAAAGACGAAGCTACGAGATCTGCGCAGGAAGCAGCCGAAAGACAACGTGACGCCGCTGATAAAGCAGCAACGGCAGCAAAAGCGAAAGCAACAGCCCGCGGAACCAAACTCGATGATGTGGATGAGGCGATTCGTTCCGGCGATCCTGCCATCATTCAAACAAAATTTGCTGAATTACGCCAGCATATGACGGATAAAGAACCGGAGGCATTGGTTGATGCATTGCGTCAAAGTCGCCCTTTAAGTCCAGATGAAGTTATGCGCGAATTACGCAATAATGGAAAAGTTACTCGCCAAGAATTGGGGGATGCCAGCCATCACTTCGCAACCGCTGCCAAGCAAGCTAGAGAGAGTGCTTTAAGAGACGCGGATAATATGCCAAGTGCTATGAACGGTTTAACTACTGGCGAATTGAAAAAATTCGCGGCGATTGGCCAAGATCCTGCAAAAGCAATAGCTGAGTTAGCCAACAAAGATGAATTTAATAAATGGTTGGTCCGATACAGAAACCCCTTGGTAACCCAGGGGCTTCAGAATGATGTCAATGCCGCAATGGCCACACTCGATGCCTTACGCATCAATGGTGGAAAAGGCAATATTACAGATATAATGAATGAGATGCGCAAAGCTATGCGTGATCCAGCACGTAGCGCTGACCCTACGGCTTTGACCGGACAGATTGTTGATTTTGTTCCACGTCAAAAACCTCTAACATATAAAGAAGCTGCTGCTGTTATTCGCAATGGCGGGCCGATCAGTGAAAATGAATTCAGCCAGTTTATGGGTTTTTTCAGACAATGGGATACGTCTGTGACTACTTCGGCACCGATTGTACAACAACCTATGATGGGAATGACAGGCGCGTTTGCCCCTCTCAACACCATTGGGAATCTCGCAACAACCATTAAAACGCTTGCCCAACCAGATGCGAGTCCGCGCATGGCTATGACAGCTACCATAGCAAGGCAATGGGATGCTGAACTGGGCAGGCAGCCCCATATCGCTCTACGTGCGATTGATAGCTTTCGTGACAGACCTTTTGCTACGAGCGGGAGGACGCTTCTCTATGGGGCAGGCACAGCTGCAATCGCCGGAACCATCTCCGCAGGACATATTTTCCTTGCTCAACATGGTACTGAAAACAGGGGGTATTGGGGTACGCTTGGTTTTGAAGTGATTCATGATCACCTGGATGGTGTTTTTAGTGGAGGCCTGACAGATAAGGGTGGCAAACTGGAAGGTGAAAGTGAGATTACATCGTTTGACTACCAGTTACTCACAAAAGGTCAGGGCGTTATCAGCGATAAGTTCCGTGACTATACGGCACGGCTGACTGGAATTAGCTTAGGTAATACTGTTACTCCGAAGCAATTATTCACTATCGCAACAATCCTATCTAACAACGTAGGTGGTAAGGATCTTTCTAAACTTACCCCGCAAGAGAAAGAGGCTGCCTTAAAAGACAATCCTCAATGGAAAAATGATCCAAAATACCTTGAGCACTCAGGATTAAACGATGCAAACTTGAGAGGTTACATCGCTGCCCTTGCATCCAAAATGGGTTGGGAATCTGCTAGCAAAGATCATAATAAATTGCCGATTGATGCGGATAGCCTTTCAAAATTTGCAATAGACTATTATGCAGGTGCCATGGCACGCCAGCTGACTACTGGTTCGATAGAAGATGCTGCTGATCGCGCCGATTACTTCAAAAAATATCTTGGTGTAACCTCTTTGCCAGCAGATAGCCAACAATTGAACAGTGCTATCGTCGCAAGATATGCAAGTACTCTGGGGGGATCAGATCTGGATCGTCCTATTATTGAGAAATACCTCGAAACAGCGATGAGGATTCCAAAAGAGCATCTCTCACCAGAGAAAATCATCGATTTCATGAAAACGCGTGCGGAGCAAGATGCAAAACGTATTGCAGCGACGGCCCAGCAGACCCAGACAGCTGGCCTGTCCGATTTCGCCCGTAGCCAGGTTTATGGTTCGAGTGGCGCTACTGTTGATATGACTACATCTTTCAATAAAATGTCACAGGCTTTCAAGGACTTGACCAAAGACGATACTCACGGAATCAAAGGCAAGGAAGAAATTCTTACTAGGGCTTGGAAAGATTCAGTAGGGCCAAACGGCCTGGATCAGGACAAATTTGTTACATCCCTGATTCGTGACGGTATTACAGGACCAGCTCTATCGACCATTCAAAGTCGGGTGAACCAGGAATTAGCCCCTGCCCCTCGCTAAACCGCTAGAAACCATAAAAACTTGCTTTTTTGGCAAAGATAAACTATAGTGAAGTTAAATAAAAATTAGGAGGGTTGTATGGCTGAAGTTAGTATGATGGACCTAACAAAACAGGCGTTGGATCTTTGGGGTCTTGAGGCCGCTGAAGCTGCGAATATTGCAGACCCCGCTAAAAAAGGTAGAGCGCTTGCTCGAGCCCAGGAAAAGTTTATTCAGGCTCTGAAAAACGGTAAAGTTTCTCAGTCTGTTATTGATGCCTTCTCAAAATTTGTTGAAGCGGCCCCAAGTGCAGAGGCTGAAGCCATTAAGGCGCTTACTGCGATGACCACAGGTCGCATTAGTAACCTTCAAGCTCTGCAAAAAGAACAAGCAGAAATGACCATGCGTATGCGTGCGCAACCTGAGCAGATGAAAGCCAGTATCGCAAGTTTCGCAGCTGCCATTTCCACCATTTGCCGTTTCTTCGGTGCTGATGATATTGCGATACAGATCGAAGCAAAAACCAAAGAGATTACCGATTCTATTAAGGTTGAACTAGATGCGTCCGCCTTCCGCAATACCACTCAGGACAGCGAAATTCTAGCACAAGCTGCTCAAAATATGGCTGACATGTTTGACCGCTCAAATGCTGGCCGTCGGGCTGCTGAACTCGCAAAACAAAGCCCACAAAATCTTCCGACTCCGATGGACCCTTATCAGATGGCACCTGTTGTTCCAGGCACTTCTGCCGCTCCGTCCGCTACAATAGCATCTCGGGCGACGTGGGATAATTACAAAAAAGCTTTCTCGGATATCGGTCTAAGCGGTAAGGAGATTGAGGGTATGCACGCAGCCTGGATTAAGGCTGCTGCGTTGAAAGATAATAAATCTGCCTTGGATACGCCGGAAGATCTGAAAGCCTTCTTGGAAGATAAAGCCGTTGTTACTCTTCCAAAGGATAAGCAGGATAAAATCCGCGCCATGCAGAATATCCCAGGCCTGCATATTACAGGTACCCATAACTAAATTTACCATTCCCAAAAACCCCGCTGCGGCGGGGTTTTTTATTGGGTGTTTTGAGCAAACAAACTAATTAAGCTCGCCTAAAAAATCCTCAAATCCGCAAAACGAACTGAGTTTTGCATTATTTTTCTGCCAAAAGTTTGCAAATTGTGGCAGGTTTGTGGCATACTTGGTGTATCAAAAATTAATAAAAAGTTAACGAATAGACTTAATAGAGTGTACGGCTGAGAGCCTGAATGGCCCGGCTGAATTAAAAGCGGAATAGAAATAAATAGTTACCGGAACAAAACCCCGACCTGAAGGGTTTCTGGTGCAACAGATCAGAGGTGTGTGATGATCAGAGAAAATGTCCCTGCGGAAACCGCCGCGTCGTATATCGAGGCGCAATACGCCCTTTTGCAGGCCCAGGGCGTTGACCCGGAGTTGATAGAAGGATTGCAGAAGCGCGTGGCTTTCTATACGACTGCTATAGATCTTCGCCGCCTTGCCCTGATGGGTTCGATCGGCAAGGATAAAACATCGAATGCCCATGATGAAGGCGATAAAAATCGCTGGCGTTATCTGGAGGAGCTTCGGGACAAAACGCCAAACGATGCACGCAGAAATGATGATAAAATGAATATTGGCAATACCCCGCAAACGCCAGCCAGTGTCGATACAGTCCTGAATGTCCTGGACCAATGGCGCGCGCTTCGCGCCGGGGACGCCATTCAACAGGTTGAACAGGCCCAGCGCAGCGCGGTCAATGCGGAACAGAACGACCAAGCGCGTGACCACCTGGACTCATCTTTCCGCTTTCAGACAACTACCGGTCTTGTCCCCACAGAGCATGTAGTTGATGGCAATTCGCAAACGACCCACCATCATGCAGAAATAATCCATTATGGCGAAAACGACCCGTGGAGTTCCACTGTTCTTGATGCAGAGGCCCAGGGATTTCTGCGCCTTCTGACTGAAGCGGAGACACAACCCCAGCGCGCGGAAGCGCTGACTGTACTTCGTGAATCCTTGGCCGATGTGCGTGATGAACTGCAACGCCGCCGCGATGCAGCCGCCAGCGAACTGGACCAAACTCTTTTTGATGCTGATAATGATCACCTGACGCAACATGCCGGTTTCCTGCGTGATGGTATCGAATCTGTCGTGGAGATGGACCGCCGCGCCGCATGGACGGATGATACCCTGATCCGCCGCACCATCGAACTGCGCCGCGGACTGGAAAAACGCAACGGAGCCGCGCTTCAGACCTATGTTATCGAACATCTGACTCCGGCGCTGGAAGCGGCCGAGGCCGAAATCAACCGCCGTCATGCCCGTCAGCCCGGAATGGATGCCGCGATGTTTAAACAGGAAAATTCCGGCCTGCTGCATTTCGCCGACATGCTGGACCATTACCGCGCAGACGCCGTGCGGAAACTGCCAGTCGTGACCGAAGAACTAGCCCCTGCGGCCCCACCTGCCCCGCTGGCTTTGCCGGTGCTAAATGATGTCATACCGGCGCCCGCACCCGCCGCCACGCCTGCTACACGCGCCGTCATGGTCAATGGCCTGCCTCTGGACTTTAATAATGCCCTGGATTTGAAGACAGCCTTAAGTGATCTGAAAACGGACCCGCTCAATCCGCGCCAACATTTGGTAGAGACGTTATATCCACTTCATAAAGCCGTTCAGGCAGAAATGGAACAGCGCAAGGCCGCAAGGCCGAATCCGGCTTCTATGCCATCAACAATCGCGCTCCATGCGCTGGAAGAATATGTCAGCCTGCGTATTCCTCAACTAATGGACCAGATCGACAGCGCAAAAAAGCAGACCGCTCTGGCGGCAACCATGGGGGTTGACCTGGGGTCACCTGAATCCATAAAGGAAGCCCGCGGCATCGTTCAACGCGCTATCAAATATTATGACGGCCCGCAGCTTAAACAATTTCTGGTTCAAAAATTACACCCGCTCTGTAATGCGGTGGAAAACGAACTGGCCGCACGGCGCGCTACCGCCCTGAATACTGATGCCGCTTTCCTTGCGGAACATGGAGAGGGCAGATTCCAGAAAAAATTTGTGAACGACAATGTTGCGCTAATTGATTTCAAAAACTATCTGAAAGCATGGACCAGAACGGGGCTGGACAAGGCATGGGCAGAAACGGGATTGGATAAATTGACTCCAGCGGCACAAAGTTCCCCGTCCAAGACAACTGATGCCACGAAATCCCAAAAAGAGGCGCAGGCCAATCTGGCAGGTTATACCGGGAAAGAAATGCCTAAACCCACGCCGCAAAAAACCGAATCTGGATTTTTTGCCCGTCTGGCGCAACAGGCCGCCGACGGGGCCCGCAAGTTGGGTGGCTGGGCACGCCGCCACCTTGTTCCAGTGGCCATCGGAACTGCCGCTACTCTTGGCACTACCGTCTTTGCGGTATCCCAGTTTGGTGGACAAAACACGCCAAAAGACACAACAAAAATAGCTGCCAAAGCCGGCAAATCTTCACCTGCGTTTAACGATGCCGTGATGATGGCCCGCGTAAAGGAAAAATTCGCGACCACGGAAACTGAACCGGCAGAAGGTGTCGACGTTATTGGCGAAAAACTGAAGCGTGAAGGCCTGTTGAATGATCAGCCTAAAAAGGCGGCATCAGCCAAGCGTGCTTTCAAACCTACATCAGACGCCAATTACGCCCGCCCCGTGGTAACCCTGGAACGGGCGACAATGGGCGGAAAAGCCATGTCTTTTGATACCAATACATATAAAGACGTGTGCAAAAAGCTGGAACCGGGTGTCACTTCCTGGATCTGCGAGCCAAAACAGGCTTAGAAACCGGAAAAAACGCAAAAAACCATTGAAAAACAGGCCATAACCCCTTATCCAAGGGGTCATGTCTGCACATGATATTTCAAAAATCCGCAACTTTGCGATTATTGCCCATATCGACCACGGCAAATCCACCCTGGCCGACCGCCTTATTCAATCCTGCGGTGGCCTGACCGACCGCGAAATGGTCGAGCAGGTGCTTGATAACATGGATATCGAGCGCGAACGCGGTATCACTATCAAGGCGCAGACCGTCCGCCTGAACTACACCGCCAAAGACGGCCATCTTTATCAATTCAATTTGATGGACACGCCGGGCCATGTGGACTTCGCGTATGAAGTCTCCCGCTCCCTTGCTTCCTGCGAAGGATCGCTCCTCGTTGTCGACTCGACCCAGGGCGTCGAAGCGCAGACTCTTGCCAACGTCTATCAGGCAATCGACAACAACCACGAAATTATTCCGGTCATCAATAAAATCGACCTGCCTGCTGCCGATGTTGAACGTGTGCGCACCCAGATCGAAGACGTAATCGGCATTGATGCGTCGGACGCCGTGTGCGTCTCAGGCAAATCCGGCATTAACATTGACCAGCTGCTCGAAGCCATTGCGACGCGCCTGCCACCGCCCAAGGGCGACGCCACCGCGCCCACCAAGGCCCTGCTGGTGGACAGCTGGTATGACGCCTATCTCGGCGTTGTTATTCTGGTACGCGTGGTTGACGGTTACCTGCGCAAGGGCATGAAAGTCCGTTTTATGAACACAGGCGCGACACGCGAGATTGACCGTGTCGGTATCTTTACCCCGAAACATGTGATTATTGATGAACTTGGTCCCGGCGAGATGGGCTTTATCACCGCCGCGATCAAGGAAATTTCGGAAACGAAAGTCGGTGATACGATTACCGAAGAACGCCATGCCGATAACGTGAAGCCCCTTCCCGGTTTCAAGCCCTCTATCCCGATGGTATTCTGCTCGCTGTTCCCTATCGACAGCTCCGAGTTCGAAAAGCTGCGCGATTCACTGGGCAAGCTCGCTCTCAATGACGCCTCGCTGCATTACGAACAGGAAAGTTCGCAGGCGCTGGGTATGGGTTTCCGCTGCGGCTTCCTTGGCCTGCTGCATATGGAGATTATCCAGGAACGTCTGGAACGTGAATTCGATCTTGACCTGATCCCGACCGCACCTTCGGTTGTCTATAAACTCGACCTGACCGACGGCTCGAAACGCGAGATTTACAACCCGGTCGATATGCCGGAAGTCCAGCGCATCAAGGTCATTTACGAACCGTGGATTAAAGCAACTATTTTGACGCCAGATGAATATCTCGGTGGATTGCTGAAACTTTGTGAAGAGCGCCGCGGCAAGCAGATCAACCTGTCTTATGCCGGGTCGCGCGCGATGATTGAATATCTGCTACCCCTCAACGAAGTTGTGTTTGACTTTTACGACCGCCTGAAATCTATCTCACGCGGTTACGCCAGCTTTGATTATCACCTCGATGAGTTTATCGAAGGTGATCTGGTCAAGATGGACGTGCTGGTCAACCAGGAGCCAGTTGATGCGCTCGCCATGATCGTTCACCGCTCGCAGGCTGAGCGCCGGGGCCGCCATTTGTGCGAGCGCCTCAAAGAACTCATCCCGCGCCAGTTGTTTAAAATTGCTGTACAGGCCGCTATCGGCGGCAAGGTTATCGCCCGCGAAGATATCTCGGCAATGCGCAAAGATGTGACCGCGAAATGTTATGGCGGCGACATCACCCGGAAACGCAAGCTCCTCGACAAACAAAAAGAGGGCAAGAAAAAGATGCGTCAATACGGGAATGTGGATATCCCGCAATCGGCCTTTATCGCCGCCCTCAAAATGGGTGATGAGAAATAGATAGAGAAAAGGGCGACACGTTGCGGTGCCGCCCTTAGTTTAGGTTGTCGCTAATTTACTTAGTTTTATAAATCCCGACGCCGAGGAAATATTTTGCTCCCAGCGGCATGATGTAACTTTCTTTATCCAGGGTGACCTTTGTCAGTGGATCAACAAATTTATATTCCACCCAGCCTGGCTTGCCTGACTTGGCCAGCTCGATCATTTCCTGAATATATAATTTTCCGCCCTGCAACTGGTCGCGCGCATCGAATCTGTTCAGGCCCACCATATTGGCTTTCTGGCCGATAGCGATGACAACGCCGTCCAGATTGTAAATGAATGGGTACAGATCCTTGGAGTTATACTTTTTCTCCTCGGTAACTGCCTTGAAAGTTGCTTCCTCACCGTTTGCCAGAAAATCCGCGGCAACTTTTTCACAAATGGCGACAGCTTCTTCCCGCGTGCCGCGTTCTTCCGCTTGCGCCGAAAGCGGCATGAGAACAACAATAAAAGAAAGTATGAAAGACGCAATCCGGGTCATGGTTTTTCCTTATGCAAGAGGTGGTTAATTAGCCAGTCTTAAAATGATACCGTTGAATGGCATTACTTACCTTGACCTATGTCAAAATGACTTGGGAAAGGCCCCTGATTACGCATACAGGCGTTGCAGATCTTTCATATTATCCGAAACACTCTGCGCCTGGTTATGCGCTTTTTCCGCGCTGACAGCTATTTCCTGTGACACGGCGCTTTGTTCTTCAATCGCGGCGGAAATATTCGCCATGTAGTTTTTAACATCCCCGATAATGGTGCTGATTTTTTCAAACATTGTGACCGATGCTTCTGTGGCCGCCTGCATCGTGCCGATCTGCGTCCGTATCTGGTCTGTCGCCTTTGTCGTCTGGTTGGACAGGTTCTTCACTTCACCGGCCACAACGGCAAAACCTTTACCAGCCTCACCGGCGCGCGCCGCTTCAATCGTCGCATTCAGGGACAGGAGACTTATTTTTTCCGCGATGCTTTCAATCAACTGCACCACCTGCCCTACTTCCGCGGCGGCCTTGGACAGATTCTGGATGGCGATGGTCGCTGCCCTGGTTTCCTCTACGGCCTCGAAGGTGATTTCATTGGTCTTGGCCAACTGGGCACCGATTTCGGTCACGGCGGCGGACATTTCCTCGGACGCTGCTGAAATGGAGCTGACCGCCGCTGAGGCATTATCTGCACTCTTTACAGCCTCATGCGACGCATCAACAAAATGATCTGTGCTTCCTTTCACACTCTCCAGTGCCTTATTGATGGTCATACTGCTGCGAAGCAGGTCGCCCTTCATGCCATTAAGAAAGATGTGACGGTAATAACGTTTCTCGCTTACTGCCTGCATCGCGGCACATGATTCACGCATATAGGCATCCATGTAGTCAGCCATACGGTTTATTGAATGATACAGGCCGCCGACTTCGCCCAGGTCCCGAATGCGCAGAATACGCATGCGGAAGTCACCATCCGCCATGCGGTTGCATATATCCGATGCATAGCGAATTCCCTTCTGTGTCCAGGAAACCACCAGAAATGTAGTCACACAGCAACCAATCGACATGGCAAGAAGAAGGGAAATAACCAGCGGCGGCAGAAGATTATAAGTGTGGCTGACCTCTGTGAACACGGCAATCAAAGCCATGATAACAACCATTATCTTAGCGTTGGTGAGAGAAGACAAATTCATCATAGCTAACCCCCTTTTCCTTTAATACCTGAACCAGATATTCGTATGCCGCGTTCATCCCGTCTTTATGATTGGCTGCCTTGTTTTCAATTTCCAGCAGCCTGGCATAAAGCGGACGAATAACATTATCGATTACATGGCGGTCGGGGACGCGGCGATTTGAATGGTATCCATTCAGCGTTCGATCAGCGCCAAAACTTGGGGTCACATGGGCTAAGACCCAGTAATGATCGCCATTTTTGGCGCGGTTCAGGACATAGGCAAAAATCTCGCCGCCTGCGGCAATACGTTCCCAAAGCAGTTTAAAAATGCAGCGCGGCATATCGGGGTGACGCAAAATACTATGCGGGGCACCTAAAAGCTCTTTTTCCTTATAAAGGCTGATTTTTAGGAAGACCTGATTGGCATATTCTATCCTGCCTTTCAGGTCGGTTTTGCTGACAATAATTTCTTCAGGATTAAAGAATCTCTCCTGACCGGATAAAAATGGTCGGGTCATTACCCATCTTTCTTTGCTTAGAAATTCACTAATATATAATAAAGGCAAATGCGCATGAGCCGAATGATAAATGTCAAGCCAACATGACAGAAAATTGACATAAATATTAGTCAGTGCTATTTTCCTGTCCATGCCACAATCTAAAAAAACCATTCAACGCTTATTTGGTGACGATCCCCGATCAACCCTGGGGGCTGGCTGGACTCAATCAAGCGGGCATATTCGCGGGGCGCGGGCGGCCGGTGTTAAAATTGATATGCCGCTTACTCCTGCTGAAATCGAGGCACAGAAGATCGCCGACGAGTTGGCCGCAGAGAGCCGGATTGCTGATAGCCGGTCCGCATTTGAGAAAAAATACGATATTCGCGACGGGCGCGCCCATGTAACTCCCGACGGGTTCCAGGATCTACTAACCACCAGCAAAATGAGCGAACTGAGGCGTGCTGGTGTCCTGATTGTTGAAATTGAGGGTATTGGTGTAAAAGCCACTTTCGAATTAGGAACATCCCCAGAAGAGGATATTGAAGCCGCCGAGACACGCGACATAAGATTATATGGGATTTCAGGAACGCTGAAAGGGCGGGCCCAGGTGGCCTTAGTCGGCAACAAGACCTACCACGGTATTCTGCGTGCTGGTTCTATTCCTGCAGAACTTGATGCCCATGCCAGGGCAGATCGCCCTGGCATCACTTACACTAATAAAGGCGAAGCTTCACTGGGCAATTATGCAGAAGTATTTCGTAGCCCAACTACACTGGCATATTACGCCTTGTCTTCTCCGCAAACAGGTGGGATGGATATAATCCGCCCCTATTGGAACCAGGACAAAAACGACCTGTCTCTGTTTCATCTGGGTTGCCTGCACTCCATCCAAAGCATCCCTGGTTACCTTGAAACCCCGTTCGAACGCGTGCCGTTCAAAATATTCAAACGGCGTGTTGATCATGCTTTTCATGGGCCTCGTGAAACCTGGCTAGCATCTGTATTCGGGAACGCGGCTGGCTTAATCATTAATCATGGGAATCGTCCTGCTTCCGCTATCCTGTTGCCCCCCGGCAGTCCTGCTCCCTCCCTATAATTATTTGTTCGGGGACGGCATAATCGCAGGTTTCTTGTTACTTCCAGGTAAGTTCTGCACAATTTTAACAGCCGGTTCCGACACTTCAATAAAATAACCAACAGCTATGGGCGTAGTTTTTGATTTCGGAATCGAAGTCTGTACGCTCCTATATGCCTTTCCCCAGTCCTGAATAACGCTGACCAGCTGTTCCCGGACAATCCGGTGATCTTCCTGGCAGGCAAGATCATCCTGATCTTTGTTGCCAACGCAATTGGGTAACACGAACCGCCCGAAATATCCGGCAGCAGGCTTTGAATTATAGAGGGATTTTTTATCGGGAGTTACCTGTCCAATACGAACAGAAAAACAGAGCTGTTTGTTTGCGCTATCACCTGCATCCTTTTGACTGCAAACACTGTCATACAAAGCCAACCCAGCTTGGGGTATTGGCGTCGGCACAATCGGCTCCGGACGAACTTCAATGACTGGCGCTGGTGGTAGAGGAACAACTGGCGCAACTGGCTCTGCTTGACGGTTGAATATACCACAAGCACTGAGAGTGAAGGTCAGAGCAGCTGGCATGGCCAGTTTTTGGAATAAATACGCAGGTTTTATCATGCCTGAGACATACACCTGCGCACCTATCTCGTCAATAAACAAGCGGCCCACTATAAGGGGCCGCTTGCCAAATTCTATACGTAACCGAGATTATTTCGCGGCAGCATCAGGCTTATATATGCCCACGCCTATGAAATATTTTTCGTTAATCGGCAGAATATAACTTGTCTTGTCGATGGATTTCTTGGTGATTGGATCAGGGAATTTGTAATCGACCCAGCCCGGTTTACCAGTTTTCGCAAGCGTGACGAATTCCTGCACGAACAGCTTCCCGCCCTGCAGTTCATCACGCGCATCCCAGCGGTTCATCCCAACCATCTGCGCTTTTGTTCCATGGGCCAGGATTGTGGCCTTCTGATCTTCTGACATATCGTACAGGAATGGATACAGGTCTTTTTTATTATATTTCTTTTCTTCGGTAATGGCTTTGGCTGTGGCTTCCAGTCCATTGGCCAGGAAGTCTGCCTTTACTTGCTCGGCCATCGCGATCGCTTCCTCGGTTGTGCCGCGCTCCTCTTCCGCCTGCGCAACAAGCGGCATGCAGATAAGTCCAAAAGCAAGTATGAGTGACGTTAGTTTTATCATGTAATTCCCCCATGATTTGATGATTAAGTTTTAGCCAAAGGGCCATTTCCGGTAACAATCTATCATAGCTGATAGACGCTAACAAATATTTAGTGGATGTATAAAAAACAAGCGGCCCGAAAGAGCCACTTGTCAGATTCATCTATATCAGAAAGATTACTTCGCAGCGTCTTTATACACGCCAACGCCAACGAAAATTTTATCATTGATCGGCAGCAGGTAGCTTTCCTTATCCAGCGATGTTTTGGTCAGCGGATCAAGGAATTTATAGGATACCCATCCTGGCTGGCCTTTTTTCATCAGCTCAACGAACTCCTGGATATATAGTTTCCCGCCTTGCAGCTGGTCACGTGCATCCAGACGATTCAGACCGACCATATTCGGCTTCTGACCATGGGCGACCACAACGCCTTCCATATTGTAAATAAATGGATACAGATCTTTATTGTTATATTTTTTTTCTTCGGTTACAGCTTTGAAGGTTGCTTCTTCGCCGTTGGCCAGATAGTCGGCCTTGACTTTTTCACACATGGCTATCGCCTCTTCGCGTGTTCCACGATCCTCAGCTTGGGCGGCGACAGGTAACGCAATAAGGCCAAAGGCCAATAATGCAGCAGCTAGTTTCATTTTTTTCTCCTTGAGAGTTTGTTTTGTCTTTCGACGTGTATTTATTACCTTGTACTTAACAGTATTTCGGCAATAAAATCTTTGGTGTCCTTTTGCAGATTTTCGGACGTAACCGACAGGCGTTCAGATGTTTCCAGCACGATACCCGCCGCTTTCTCATTTTCCTGCACGCTTTGAACAACGGCATCAACCGTCGTCATAACCATGGTTGTTTTATCGGAGGCACTGCCAACATTGCGATTGATCTCCGCCGTAACAAAGCTTTGCTCCTCAACCGCACCTGCAACGGATGTCGTCGCCTGATCGATTTGCTTGATTTCATTCAAGATATTATTGACGGCCTCAACTGATACTTTAACCGCCCCCTGGATGCGTGCTATACGGTCGGCAATTTCTTCAGTCTTGCTGGATGTTGCCACCGCAAGCTTTTTAACTTCGTCCGCAACAACCGAGAAGCCTTTCCCGGCATCTCCCGCGCGAGCGGCTTCGATGGTGGCATTCAGTGCCAACAGGCTGGTCTGCTCGGCAATTGAACGAATTGACTCGACAACACCACCGATATCATCGGCAATTTTATTCAGGTCCATAACTTTTTCCTGAGTCAACTCCGCCTCTGCCGTTGCCGCATTGGACTTCTGTGCGACCGCTGTAATCTGGGATGAAATTTCCGAACTCGATTGAGCCAGTTCGACCGACGAATGGACGACGCTTTCCACATTTTCACGCGCCTCACGGCTGGCTTGGCCCATTTCAATGCTATCAGCCAATGTGCGCTGTGACGACAGGTTGACCTGAGTCGCAATATCCTGCATTTCCATCGATGATGTGGCGAGCGACTCAATAATATCAAGGGCGCGGGCTTCAAAGCGGCGGGCCATGGACTGGAATCCTTTTGATATCCTTTTTGACATGAAATACGAGAATATAATGGACAGAAGCGAAATCGCGCCAAAGGAAGCAAAAAGTATCTTCTTCGCTGAATGGCCCTGTTCTCTCATATCTTCATTTTTTTGACCGATTTCTTCAGCCGCCCCCTGTGCGACAGCTAATGAATCGTTCATGGCCTGTTTTGTAAATTTGCCAATTACTTTTTCTAGAGAATCATATGCATTCTTGTACTGTTCAATCCCCTGAAAAATAAGGCTCATATCAACAGCCACCATTTCAGACGCCACATAGAACATGCCATCCTTGCCTTTTCCAACAAAAACGGCATCAACGGCCTGGATAACCTTATCAAGCTCGGCCTTATCCGACTCCTTGGCATGCTTATCGCGGAATTCTTTCAGGTTTGCAGAGATTTTTTTTGCAATGTCGATAAGTCCCAGCATCTTGGCCCGGCTATCCTTGCCCCCTAGACCGGCAGCTTCCATGGTGCATATTTCATAGAACTTCCCGTTCAACGTCTGCGCATCCTGCAGGATGGAATTAAGCAGCATGGTATCCTGCATATTTTTATTCACGATATTATTCATTGCTTCGCGCGAAGTTTCCGCCATGGATTCGGAATCACGCAGATTTCCTTTGATGATATTGATCATCATTAAGCCTAGTACAACCATTGCGGCCACAACCAGTAGCGAGGGCACCATCAGACGCAAAGAAAAGGGCCAGGAACTAAATCTTAAAAGCGAAAAGCGGGAAAATGTTTCAGAGGACATAGTTTTCCTGATCTCTACAGAGTCATTAATTTAAAGGAAACGCAGTAAGACATCAGTTATTCATCGCGATATCATGGCAGGGCAATTAAAAACTGGCATGTAATACTTTACCTTAAAAATAGTAAACAGAAAATGAAAACCTCCACTTCAGAGCCTGCCTCGTATTATGCCTATTTGCGCCGCATATAATTCATATCCATACTGGACTTATCGCCCAAGCCTTCATAGATTACGCAAATGATGTTTCTGTTAAAAAACTATATAAAGAGTCTGATCATCGCCTGGCTCGCATCGCTGGCCATGTATATGGCTAAACGCATTTTTTCACAGGCATTCAAGCATTATGGCACTCCCAGCGACTCGTCACGGCCAACGGCGCAGGATATGAACATTGTCGATACTTTATGGGTAGGTATGCCCGAACAACAGTTGCGATCTATCTATGGTGCGCCCGACCAGCGATATAGCGGTACGCGCGATCATCACGAAACATGGGTATATAACCCTTTTCGCCATAACAGGAATCCCTTGACCGTCACACTTGAACATAAGAAAGTTACCGGATGGTCGTTTGACACAACAGAACGTCCCGTGCTCACCTGACTGGCCCAAGGTATCTTCATGCGCCTCATTCTTAGTCTCACAATCATGATGACAACCCCCATGGCGATGGCCTGGGCCGCCCCTGACCGCAACGCCAGTATCGATATGTCACTCGAAGGACAGGAAATGCGGGTGGCTCCACTGCCCTCCCAGCCACGTTCAAAACAGCAGCCAGAGACCAATGAACCAACCCCTGGCATGCGGCATCTCAACGTGGCACCCGCACCAGCGAAGAAGCCTGATCCCACTGATCCTTCACCTGACACCAGACTGATCGCAAAGCCGCCGGAACAGAACTATCACCCGATATCCCCGGCTGAAGCACTGGTTAAACCAGACAAACTGAAACCATGGGCCAACCTGTCGCAGGTTCTACTGGTACAATCAAAGGCCGATGCTACCAACCTGATTAAAGCGATTGAAGCCGATCGCGGCGCCGTGCCCCCGCAAGGATTATTTCTCGCGGCGCAGGCCCTGGCAGGTCAGGACATGATGGAGCAGGCAACATTATACTACCTGATAGGTCAGTTGCGCCTGTCATTCGACACCACGCGATGGCCGCCTTATGCCAGCGAAGAGGTAAAGGAACGCAAAAAGCAAAATGAGCGTAAATCTGCGGAGCAGAGGTTGCCAGGCGATACTGATGATACGCCATCAATGAACAATCCGCATTCTTATCCTTCGGCGCTGGCAGAAACTGTCGGGCCTCGCATCCTCAGATGGGCCGTGCGCCATCCAGCCGAATTCGACCACATGATCGCCGCCGCCCATGCCTGGGATCATAGTGCCCGATTTGCTTATGATCCTGGATATACGGTTGGCCCCTCAATACCTTATGAAGATTGGGAAGGCGCACTGAACAGCACACGCACAGCTTATTTCGCCAGTATGCAAAACGTGATGAAGAATATCCGTGCCATCAAACGATAATCAGGCGGCGCATAATCGATTGAGATCGTCTTCTACACGCTGAAATTCAGTTTTTAATTTACAAACAAGTTCGATCAAATCCATTTTGATTTTTTCTTCTCCCGCCTGCTGCAACAGCCCGCATATATCGCCCATTTGCAATGCGCCGACCGACCGTGCCGCCCCCTTCAATGAATGCGCAAACTCTTTGATACTTGCTTTATCATCATCTTCAACCGCAGCAATAAGCTGATTAAGTAAAGGGCGCATCATCCCGGAAAACATGCCAATCATTTCAATGGCGCCGTCATCCAGTTCGCCCATCTGATCACGTAACGCCTCAAGGTCAACGGCCCTTCCCGCTGGCCGCAACCCGCAGATTTCATGATCGAATTTTATACCCAGCACAGATTGCAGATCGGCACGCGAAATAGGTTTTTGCAAATACCCTATCAGCCGGTCGGATTGCGCAGTCATATCCATCGGGTCAGCGGTAATAAGGGTGATGGGTACGTCCCGTCCATTTTGCAACTTGCGTATATCGACAATAAGATCCAGGCCATCTTTGTCCGGCAGATGAAAGTCCGTGAAAATAAATGAAAATTTCTGATGGGATAAAACCTCAAGCGCGGCAGATCCATTTTCCACGGCCACCACTTCGCAGCCCAGCGTGACAAGCTGACGCTCGACAACATGACGCACAGCTTCAGTATCCTCAATCAGCAATATACGGTGAACCGGGTGTGGGGGGTATGGGGCGGGCATTTCTTCTTGACAGTCATAGGGGTTTCGCGCAGGGTTATCTTATCAGTAAAAATGAATAAAGGATAAGAAAAATGGGCTATAAAGTCGCAGTTGTAGGCGCTTCTGGAAATGTCGGACGTGAAATGCTGACTATCCTCAGGGAACGCGACTTTCCCGTCGAAGAAATAGTGCCGTTGGCCTCCAGCCGCTCCGCTGGCCAGACCGTGGCTTATGGCGATGACGATATCATTTTGCAGGATCTCGCCAAATATGATTTTAAGGGAACAGATATCGTTCTTTCTTCTGCCGGTGCCAAAGTATCTGCGGAATTTGCGCCGCGCGCTGCCTCGGCTGGGGCCGTTGTCATCGACAATACATCCCATTTTCGTATGGACCCGGATGTGCCGCTGGTGGTACCGGAAGTAAACCCCCAGGCCATTGCTGATTATAAGAAGAAAAATATTATCGCCAACCCGAATTGTTCGACCATCCAAATGGTGGTCACGCTGAAACCCCTGCATGACGCCGCCCGGATTAAACGGGTGGTGGTTTCCACCTACCAATCTGTTTCGGGCGGTGGCAAAGATGCCATGGATGAGCTCTTCAACCAGACGCGCGGCGTGTTTATGAATGCCACGCCTGAGCCGGTAAAATTCTCCAAACAGATTGCTTTTAATGTCATTCCGCAGATTGATGTGTTTATGGATGACCGCCGCACGAAGGAAGAATGGAAGATGGATGTCGAGACAAAGAAAATTCTCGACCCAAAAATCAAGGTCTGCGCCAACTGCGTACGTGTGCCTTCTTTTATCGGTCATGCTGAAATGGTGAATGTGGAATTTGAACGCGAACTATCGGCGCTGGACGCCATGGCGCTTCTACAGAAAACCACAGGCGTAACGGTTATTGACCTGGAAAGCGACATGCAATTTATTACCCCGGTGGAAATCCAGGGCGAAGACGATGTGTTTGTCTCCCGCCTGCGCGATGACCCGACAGTGGATAACGGCATTAATTTCTG
Source organism: uncultured Alphaproteobacteria bacterium (assembly GCA_946481105.1). Next base: position 5,576 of record CAMLMM010000024.1, on the reverse strand, counting down.
GTGCGTGTCGGACAACCTGCGCAAAGGCGCGGCCCTCAATGCCGTACAGATTGCCGAAGTGCTTGTTCGCGATTACCTGAAAAAATAGTAATTCAAGTTTTTATTTATCATTGAAAACATTCGCAGGATTTTGAGCCGAAAGACATGACTTTCGAGAACCGTCTTTGAGCGTACTTAGATGTACGTGAAAAGCGGAAGCGCAGAAATTCATATCTTGCAGGCCAAAAGCCCATGAATGTAATAAAAAACTAAAACCCGCTGCGAGGAGGAACAAGCAGCGGGCTTCAAAATGGTCGGTTTGGTGTCTTGGTTGTTAAGGTATCTAAGCTGAAACTTTTGAAATCCTTATAATACTAATATCCTATATAAATATGGCGATTCTTTGGGCGATGCCTGCCTTAATCATGCCTTAATTAACGAATTTTAGGTATTTTTCGCTTTTTTCTGAAAAAACAATGGTTTAATCCGGTTTCAACTGCCATTTCATGGGGGTGTCAGCCGTGTCGCTGCTGACACAGCGGCCCAGAACTTCAGCGCAGGCGGTGGCCAGCCTCTGGCAATTCCACATCACGGCATTATTGAATGTATTTCGCAGAAGCCTTACAGGAATCACAGATGAGGCATTATCCATCAGTTCATTTATCTTAGATGTCAGCACCAGAGCTTCCGCATATTGGTGAATAGCTGGAATTTCTTCATCGTTTACCATGGAGCGGCGACCCTTCTCAATATAGTGGGTGCGCGCCGTATGATACTGGTCGATGGCATCTTCCGTATGTCCCATTTTTCTCCATAAATCACCCAGCTTGGCGTGATAGTCAGGGGTATCAGCAGGATCCAGGTCAATTGCCGCAAATATATGACTCATCATTCCTTTTGGGTTGTTCAGGGCGGCACAGCATTCAGCCAGCAAGGAATGGCCATAGGCGCGATGCTGCATATCGGCATTGCCGCTGATTGCCAAAGTAATCCAGTTTACTGCCGCGTCTATATTTGTCCCCTGCTGCAGAAACGTATCCCCCAGCTCCATCTGATAAATCTTCTCATTTGGGACGAATTGCAAAAGAAGCTTATACAGATCAATAGCTTCAGAATAGCGTGCTTTCTCTTTTAAATGGAAAGCCCGCTCTGCTAATTCCCGCACATATGTCTCATTTTCCATGCTTTATCCATTTCCGTTTGAATTAAACAGTATTTTATTTCGTTATGTCAATACAAAACCTTCTAAAATCAGCCCGCTTTTCATTTACCCTTTCTTATCTTTTTCGATGGATGATAAACTTCCCTATCTGCGTAGGGCTTCTTTTCTATTCTTGTTAACCTCACCTTTTCCTTAAGGAATTTCAAAATGACACGCGCTGGTCACGATACCCTCCAAACCCGTAAAACCCTGACTATTGACGGGAAGAAATATGATTATTTCTCGCTGAAGGAGGCGCAGGCTAAAATTGGTGATTTGTCACTCCTGCCTTTCTCAATGAAAGTGCTGTTTGAAAACCTCCTCCGCTTTGAAGATGGCCGTTCCGTCCAGGTCGAAGATATCGAAGCCCTGAAAACATGGCTCAAGGATAAAAAATCCGAACAGGAAATTGCCTACCGCCCGGCCCGGGTTCTGATGCAGGATTTCACCGGCGTTCCTGCCGTTGTGGATTTGGCGGCGATGCGCGAAGCGATGGGTGCCCTCGGCGGCCCACGTCAAAAGATTAACCCCCTTACCGCCGTTGACCTCGTGATCGACCACTCGGTGATGGTCAATGAATATGGTTCATCCGGTTCCTTCAAAGCGAACGTGGATGAAGAATTCAAACAGAATATCGAACGTTACCAGTTCCTGCGCTGGGGCCAGTCCGCGTTCAAAAATTTCCGTGTTGTTCCACCGGGTACCGGTATCTGCCACCAGGTGAACGTTGAATATCTGGCCCAGACAGTCTGGGTTGAAGAAGACGAGGACAGCAAGGGCACCATGCTTGCCTATCCAGATACGCTCGTCGGCACCGACTCGCATACCACCATGGTCAATGGCCTGGGTGTTCTGGGTTGGGGCGTTGGCGGGATCGAAGCTGAAGCCGCCATGCTCGGCCAGCCAGTATCGATGCTGATCCCGGAAGTTATCGGTTTCAAGCTGACCGGTAAAATGAAAGAAGGAACCACCGCGACTGACCTCGTGCTGATGGTTACGCAAATGCTGCGCGCTAAAGGGGTCGTAAACAAATTTGTTGAATTTTATGGCCCAGGCCTTGATGCTCTGTCCCTTGCCGACCGCGCGACGATTGCCAACATGGCGCCGGAATATGGCGCGACATGCGGCTTCTTCCCGATTGATGCGGAAACCATCCGTTACCTGAACTTCACGGGCCGTGACCCGCACCGCGTGAAACTGGTCGAAGCCTATGCCAAGGAACAAGGCATGTGGCGCGATGCGTCAACGCCGGACCCGGTCTTCACCGACTCGCTCGAACTCGACCTCTCAGCTGTTGAACCATCACTCGCCGGGCCGAAACGCCCGCAGGACCGCGTCCCGCTGTCCAAGGCTGTTGAATCAATTAAATCTGTCGTGCCGGAAATCCGTAAATCAACGGTCGAAGGCAAAGGTTATGATATCGAAGATGGCGCTGTCGTCATCGCCGCTATCACCTCCTGTACCAATACCTCGAACCCTGATGTACTCGTTGCCGCCGGCCTCGTGGCCCGCAAAGCGCTGGAAAAAGGCTTGATGACCAAACCTTGGGTGAAAACATCCCTTGCCCCAGGCTCGCAGGTCGTCACTGACTACCTGACCAAGGCTGGTCTGCAGGCTGATCTGGATAAACTCGGCTTTAACCTCGTCGGTTATGGCTGTACCACCTGTATCGGTAACTCCGGTCCGCTGCCGGGTCATATCGCTAAGGCTGTCGAAGCCAACGATTTGACCGTGGCTGCCGTTCTGTCCGGTAACCGTAACTTTGAAGGCCGTGTGAACCCGCATGTAAAAGCCAACTATCTCGCCTCGCCGCCGCTGTGCGTGGCCTATGCGCTGGCTGGTAACATGCATATCAACCTGCTGACCGATCCGCTCGGTACCGGCAAGGATGGCAAGCCTGTTTACCTGAAAGACATCTGGCCGACCAACGCCGAAGTGCGCCAGACGGTTGAGCAATGCCTGACCTCCGACATGTTCAAGTCGCGCTATGCCGACGTGTTCAAAGGTCCGGAACAATGGCAGGCGATTAAAGCCGATGGCTCAGGTGAAGTCTATTCCTGGGATGGTAAATCGACCTATGTCGCTAACCCACCTTACTTCGTGGGCATGCAGCAACAACCGGGTTCGATTTCCGACATTAAAGGCGCGAACGTGCTGGCCGTATTTGGCGACTCAATCACCACCGACCATATATCCCCTGCCGGGAACATTAAGAAAGACTCTCCGGCTGGCCGTTACCTGACCGAACATAATGTTCCGGTTGCCGACTTCAATTCGTACGGGGCCCGTCGCGGGAACCACGAAGTGATGATGCGCGGGACGTTTGCGAATATCCGCATCAAGAATGAAATCCTTGGCGGGAAGGAAGGCGGCTTTGCCCGTTACGTTCCAACCGGCGAGGAAATGGCCATTTACGATGCCGCGATGAAATACAAACAAACCGGCACGCCGCTCGTCATTTTCGGTGGCAAGGAATACGGTACCGGATCCTCCCGTGACTGGGCGGCCAAAGGTACAATTCTGCTGGGCGTGAAGGCCGTTATCACCGAAAGCTTTGAGCGTATTCACCGCTCGAACCTGGTTGGTATGGGCGTTCTGCCACTGGTCTTTAAAAACGGCCAGACCCGCAAGGACTTGAACCTGACTGGTGACGAGAAAATAGATATTACCGGATTTGAGGGCGGCATCACCCCACGCATGGACGTGACGATGACCATCACCCGTAAGGACGGCAAAACCGAACAGCACAAACTGATGTGCCGCATCGATACGCTGGACGAAGTCGAATATTACCTGAACGGTGGTGTTCTGAATTATGTTCTGCGCGGCCTCGCCAAAAGAGCATAAAAATTGGCGTAAACAAGTTTCCAATTAGTGTTGGACATGACAGCATCCCCGCCCCCGGATTATCACTTGGGCGGGGATGTTTTTTGTGCATGAAAAATTCCGGGAAATGGTGTATTCTTGACGGATAATTACCTCAACAAGGAGATATAAAATGGCAAAGTCACAAGACGCAAAAAAAGACACCAAGAAAAAGCCGCTGAAAACAGCGAAAGAGAAAAAACAGGAAAAAGCCGCGAAAAAAGCCGCGAAGTAATCCCTGCCTTACAAATAACAAAATCCCCGCCCTCACCCGGAGGGGATTTTCATTATATAATAAAATATTGCCAGCAATAACATCATGGGAGGATAAACGCCTAAAACCGATGCAGAAAATAGGCACTTTATGAAACTATGGCTTTTAGGATGTATCAGATATAGATCATCGGACATCAGTGAACTATTATGAATTTTTTTTACAAAATCATTGTAAGCTTTCCTAAAACCAACTTCCAAAGATAGGTAATAAGCATCTATCATCCCAAAAAGCGCCGCCATAACAACCGCGATCCAAACCACTTCTGGTTTATCTTTATCAGCAATAACCAAAAGAATAGCTGATATAACGGTAATACACCAAGTCTTACAAGATAAGGAGTTATTAGCCATTCTGCTAATCACTCCTTGAATTATCTCAAGATGTATCTGAACAGATGGATGATCCACGTTGAACGGAGTCTGACCATTTGTCATTTTTAAATAGCAACTTTTCTTGTTACCGCAGAATTAATCCATAACTGTATATTTTTAGCTATATCATTATATGCATCCCTTTCATCAGGGTTATAGCATGTAACGTATTCAGACATTTTTTTTCCGTTCTTCAGAGATATTTTACTGAAAGGATTCTCTCCTGGTCCACATTTACCATTTCTTGGACAGTTTAAATTGTGAATATATATCCCCATGATCTTCCTTCCTTCGTCCCAAGCTTTTGCAATTTCATATTTAACCCAAGGACGTTTAGAAGTATCTTTTCCAATAAGCACAACCACGCAATCTTTATACTTCATATTCTCATCAATCCAACTCGTGATAGCAGCTTCACCTTTCTTCTTAACTTCTTCCCATTCATTTGGCGAAACTGGAGAGTTGCCTTCTATAACTCCCATATTACGGATCATTTGCACTCTCATGACATCATTATCAAAATGAAAACTATAAAAAACTTTTGGTGTAGACATAACATCTCCTGTGAATTTTTTAAATATATGGAACTTTTGCTAAACTAATACAAAATTTCTGAAACTCAATATTTAATTAATCATTTATTTCTTAAACATAATCAAATTAACCTTCTTATGACACTTTAGATGAAACATGATAATATTCGGCCAATGACAACAGCCGCTATTACACCACTTCCTGCCGCGATGACCTCCAAAGAAGTCAACCGCCTGTTTACCGTGCTGGGGGAAAAAAATCTGCGCTTTGTCGGCGGCTGTGTGCGGAATGCGCTGATGGAATTGCCGGTCGGCGATATTGATTTTGCCACCACACTGCCCCCGGACGA
>CAMLMM010000023.1 GCA_946481105.1 uncultured Alphaproteobacteria bacterium | reverse complement strand
CAGGTGCTGAATTCTATTAAGGGCGACCCCTCGCTGCGACAGATACCCGTTATCATCCTGTCCACATCAAATAATGAAAGCGACATTGAATTCTGTTTCGCCCATGGCGCGGATAAATATCTGAAAAAACCCATTTCCCTGGATGAATTCGCCGAAACCGCAAAAATCATCAAAACATTCTGGGAAGATCAGGTTATCCGGTACAGTTACGCCTATTCACCCTGATTGAAGAACCGGGAAACTGACTCCCGTTCATCCAGATCGATATCAAAATCCGCTTTGTCCGTTAAATGCGACTGCATTAACTGCACATAGTCCTCCTGTGGCATTTCATACAGGCCAAACTGGTCAAGATGCGGGTTACGAAACTGCGAATCAAGAAGGTGATACCCGCCACGATGCAATCGGGCGCATAAATGAACCAGGGCAATTTTACTGGCATTTGTCTCCTGCGAGAACATGCTTTCCCCGCAAAACGTCCCGCCCAGCGATACGCCGTATAATCCACCGATAAGCCGACCACCATCCCAGCATTCCACCGAATGCGCGTATCCTGCCTCATGCAGTTTCGTATATGTTTCAATGATCGTGTCATTAATCCAGGTTGCATCCCGGGCATTGGCGCAGGCCGTAATCACATCCTGGAAAGCGGTGTCCACCTTTACGGTGAAAGGAAACTGCAGGATTGTACGGCGCAGCCGCCGGGATACATGCAGGTCTTTAATCGGAAGAAGCGCGCGGATTTCAGGGGCATAAAAATTCACCTCCACACCTTCCCGACTCTCCGCCATCGGAAAAAATCCCATGGCGTAAATATCAAGAAGACCGGAAATATCCATGCCGGGAACTACCCCTTGGCTTTGTCAGCCAGTTTTTTCTCAAGCCAGTGAATATTATATTCACCGGAAACGAATTCCGGTTGCTCAAGAATCCATCGGTGCAACGGCAGGGTGGTTTTAACGCCGTCGACAACTGTTTCCTCAATGGCGCGACGCATACGGGCCATGCATTCATCCCGGGTCCGGCCATGGACAATCAGCTTGCCCACCATAGAGTCGTAATATGGCGGAATGCGATAGCCATTATAGGCGGCGCTGTCGAAACGCACACCCATGCCACCCGCAGCGTGGAACGTGCGTATTTCCCCAGGGGACGGAATAAATGTTTCCGGATCTTCGGCGTTGATACGCACTTCCATGGCATGGCCACGGAAGCGGATGTTCTCGCCCTGAAACCGCAATGGCTGACCCGCTGCCACACGTATCTGCTCGGCGATGAGGTCAATCCCGGTCAGCATTTCTGTAACCGGATGCTCTACCTGAATACGCGTATTCATTTCCATGAAATAGAACTTGCCGTTTTCCCACAGGAACTCAATCGTCCCTGCACCGACATAACCCATTTTGCGGACCATGTCGGCGGCCAGCGTGCCTATTTCCTGACGCGCTTCATCGGTCAACGCCGGCGATGGGGCCTCTTCGATAACTTTCTGATGACGGCGCTGAGTGGAACAATCGCGCTCGCCCAGGTGGATGGCATTACCATGTTTGTCGCCGAAAATCTGTACTTCAATGTGGCGCGGTGTTCCGAGATATTTCTCCATATACACGGTGTCATCGCCAAAGTTTGCTTTGGCTTCGGAACGGGCGGTGCGGTATTGCTCGACGAATTCATCGGCGCTGCGGACAACTTTCATGCCGCGACCGCCCCCGCCAGAGGCTGCTTTAATCAAGATGGGAAACCCCATCTCCGTGGCCATTTTCAGGCCGCTCTCGGCATCCTCAACAGCGCCTGGAGAGCCTGGAATAACCGGCAGGCCCAATTTTTGCGCCGTCTGTTTGGCCGCAACCTTATCGCCCATCGTGTCGATATGCTCGGCTTTCGGGCCGATAAACGTGAACCCGTGCTCTTCCACCATGCGCGCAAACTGTGAATTTTCGGACAGGAAACCATAACCCGGGTGAATGGCATCTGCCCCGGTCAATGCCGCCGCCGACAGAATAGACGGAATATTCAGATAGCTATCGCGTGATTGCGGCGGGCCAATACAAACCGATTCATCGGCCAGGCGTACGGCCATGGCATTCGCGTCGGCAGTGGAATGCACAGCAACCGTCGAAATACCCATTTCCTTACAGGCCCGGTGAATACGAAGGGCAATTTCACCGCGGTTGGCAATCAGGATTTTTTTAAACATCTGCGTGCAGCCTATTCGATCACAACCAGGACTTCACCAAATTCAACCGGCTGGCCGTTTTCGACCAGTATCTGGGTCACAGTGCCACTTTTCGGCGCTTTAATCGGGTTCATAACTTTCATGGCTTCGATAATCAGCAAAGTGTCGCCGGCTTTTACATTAATGCCTTTGCTGATGAAGTCGCCCGCATTCGGCTCAGGCTTCATATAGACGGTTCCCACCATCGGCGATGTCACAGCGCCCGGGTGATTGGCCGCTACGGTAGACGGCATAGCCGTATTAGCGGCCTGCGGAATTGTCGGGTCGGATGGCATCAGCGATGTCGCCTGCGGCACGGCATGATAGGCCGCGGCCGGGCCGTGATTATGCATGATGGTTCCACCCTTATTGACGCGAATGAGTTTTTCGCCTTCGGCCACTTCAATTTCGGTCAGGCCAGTTTCATCCAGAAGCTTGGCCAGTTGAAGAATGGATTCAGAATCTATTTTCATGTCATTTTACTTTCTTTATTATGGCAACTACACTGCCCGTCAGAGACACTGCTTACTCAAATTTGCTCGAAAAGTCAAAAACGCCCCTAATGCGTTAACGGAATTGTCCCCAGGCGCTGGGCGATGGCTTCCAGTCCCATAATATACCCGCGGGCGCCATATCCGGCGAAATGCGCGAAAGCCAGCGGCTCGATATACGAAAAATGGCGAAACCCATCCCGTTCTTTGGGGTTTGAAAGATGCACTTCCACAATGCCTACATCTGCCGGAAAAAGCTTTAATGCGTCATGAATGGCCACCGATGTATGCGTATAGGCGGCGGCATTGATAACCAGCCCCTGCACCCGGTCGAGCGATTCCTGAATCCAGGTAACCAGCTCACCTTCATGATTGGATTGCCGGAAGTCCACATCCAACCCAACCTTATCCGCCGCATCGCGGCACATGTCTTCAATATCCGCCAGAGTTTGCGTCCCGTATATATGCGGCTCTCGGCGCCCCAGCATGTTCAGATTGGGGCCATTCAGAATAAAAACTACCGGACGTGACATGTGCAATGCTCCCCGCAGCCACCGGACGCGGCCGTGTCTTCTGTTTCATCGTCATTATCCGGGAACAGTCCATAGGCCGCAAGATCACGTTCCAGCTGGGCCGGACTTATAAACCGGATTGATTCAATTCCCAGATTACGCGCGGCAACCACATTCTCCTCACGGTCATCAATAAATACAATTTCCCGTGGATTGAGGTTAAATCGGCTGAGCAGTAACTGATAAATGGCCTGATCAGGTTTCCCGAGCTTCACTTCGCCTGACACAATTCTTCCATCGAACAACCGCAAGAACGGCAGATCGCTCAAGGCCAGTTGAAATGTTTCATCGTTCCAGTTGCTCAACGCATATACCGGGTAGCCCCGGCGTTTCAGGTCCATTAATATGTCGACGCTTTCATGGATAGGCCCATCAATCATCTCAATCCAGCGCGTTTTAAAGGCAGTAATCCAGTCGGTATGCTGGGGAAACCTTGCGATCAGTTCATCGACGGCTTCCTGCCGATTGCGTCCTAAATCCATCTGGTAATTCCAGGCATCCGTACATACATTCGCCAGAAAATCTTCCATGACCTGTTCATCGGCAATCAGGTTCCGGTACAGGTAACGCGGATTCCAGTCGACCAGAACACCGCCCAGATCAAAAACAACCGCCTTAATCATTTTGGTCCTTCCGAACGGGAGATGACTTTTACATTTACATTACGCTCCGACCCGTCATCGAATACTAATGTCATATCCAGAATATCGCCTTTCTTCAACGGATCGCGCAGCTCCATGAGCATAATATGATAGCCCATCGCGGTCAGTTGGACCTGTCCCTTCTCCATGGCGACTTTATCAACCTGCCGCATTTTCATGATGCCGCCTTCATGAGTCATGGAATGAATCTCAGCCTTATCGCAGACGCTTGTTTTAACGCCCGTTACGGCTGTTTGAGTTTTAGTTACCGCATCAATCCTGCCGAATACGGCTCCGACCTTAATATTTGCGGGCGTTTCATACGCGAACAGATCCTGGGGGACAGGTGAAGACTCGGCATAACCGGGCCCTGCCATTACAAAGTTGCCCAGCACCAGAAAGCAGGCGAAAATCTTTTTCATTATTTTGCGTCCTTTTCCTTGTTTGCACGTTCACGTGCATCGTCAATCAGCATCCGCCAGCCATTAACGCCTAATTGCTCACTGCCTGGCTCAATATTGGGGCGGTATCCATTCATGCCAACTAAGAACCCCGGCGGTTTCCTGAAACCGCAGCGCATCAATAAATTGCCATTCCGCATCAGGGCATCAAGCAACCTATCTTTCGGCAGGCTGGATTCAAGCTTGTGCAGATCGAAACCTTGTGTTGCTGCCTTCTGAAGAAAGACCTTCTTGTCTGTTACAACGCCTTCATCAACCATGCTTTTATAAACCACCGCCATTTTCACCGGGTCTATTGTCGCCGCGGCGATGATATACGACCCAATCTCCAATGTCCCTTTTCCCATTGGCATCTGGCGCACCACTACACGCGTATGACCATCTTCCTGCGCTGCCGTAAGCATGGTGGCGAATATCTGACGGCTTATCGGATTCGCAGAATCGGTAAATGCGACAATCGTGACATCCCCTTCCGGGTTTCCCATGATAAACGCATCATCGGGTTTCTGGGCAATGGCGATAGCTTTGTCGAACTCATACTGAAAATAAAAATAGGAGCCTGCAAGCCAGACTCCTATCAGAACAATTAAACCCAGAAATATTTTACCGGCGATACGAAAGCCTTTACGCATGATAATGTCCGCCGGTAAAAATTATTTCTTGCCTGTTTTGGTGCGCGCATTTTGCACGACGGTTTTGAAACCGTCATACTCCATAAAACCGCGCAAAATTTCATCGCCGACAACAAAACCCGGCGTGCCATTGATACCGAGGTCTTTGGCTATGTCAGCATTTTTTTTCAGCACGTCATCCAAAACCGGATCAGCGGCATCTTTCTTCAGTTTTTCAACATCAAGACCGGCCTCCTTGGCCAGCTTCTCCATGTTTTCTTCGTCTTTCGGCGCACTGCTGTTCATCAAGGCCTGGTGAAGTTCCCAGTATTTTCCCTGCTTCTTGGCGGCCAGAGCCCACTTGGAAGCCAATGTCGAGGTCGGGGACAGGATTGGCATATCGATAAATATCACGCGCACATTCTTGTCGTTTTCAACCGTTTTTGTGACGGTTTCCAGGGCGCGTTTGCAGTAACCGCAATTGTAATCGAAAAATTCGACAACGGTGACATCACCTTTCGGGTTCCCTATCTCTGGATGGCCGCCATTATAAAGGCCTTCTTTGTGATTTACGAGTTTCTTCTGCGCGTCTTCGGTTTCCTTGACGGCCATTTTTTCGCGGTAACGGTTAACGGACTCCATCAGGACTTCAGGATTATTCAGGATAAAATTACGCACGTAATCTTCCAGAGCCGCATTCTGTTCTTCCGTGAATGCGGGAACGGCTGCTTTCACTGGTGCCGGATCGGCAGCTTGTACACTGAACGGCAGAATAACACTGCCAGCGGCAAGTGTGGTCATAAGCAGATTTTTAAATTGGGTCACAGTCGGTCTCCTTTACCTTGATGTTGCGCAGTTTACATTTTTTTATCGGGGTCGCCAACCTCGTTGATGATATCCTGGGCCCTGATTTTTTCAGGGGATCCGGGCGGCAATTGTTTCAGACTGGCATTGGCCATACGCGACGCTTCGTCCCGGCGCCCCTGCATCAGCGACTCTTCGGCCAGGTATACGCGGGCCTCGGCTTCCTTGCCCATTTTTCCATAGGCCGTCGCCAACAGGCGTTTTATGCTGGATACACGCGGCTCGTCTTTCTCGGCGCGTTTCAGATTTTCAATGGCTGTGTTCAGTTTTTGTGATGAATTGCCGGGGCTTTCGATCAAGGCGCGCGCATACGCAATCCGGATAAGGCCCGCCCCCGGATCAAGCTCAACGGCTTTTTGATAAGGCCCGACGGCCTCGGCCGCGCGACCGAAATCAAACAGCATCTGCCCTTTCAGTTCCCAAAAATAAGGGTTCTTCGGTTCCGCCTGCACCAGGCCATCCACCAGTTTCAGCGCATCATTGACCTTGTTCATGCGATACGCGGCGATAGCCCGCGCATAGCGCGCCGGAATCGATGCGTCGGAGGTGGCATAATTATACATCACCTGCTGGGGCGTTACGAAACCCAACAGTTTTGCTTTCATACGGCCATACTGGTTTATCCATTCCGCCGGGACCGGCTTATCCTTTAACGGAGAGGATTGAAGCTTATTCTCCATCACATCAACGCGGTCGCGCGACAAGGGGTGCGTCCGCGCATACAAGGACTGCTGCGATGTCGGCAATAATTCCTGTGATGCCAGCTTTTCAAGAAAAGACGGAAGGCCGGACGGATTCACGCCTGCGGCGGTCAGAAAACGGAACCCGGCCTGATCGGCGCTCGACTCCTGGATGCGACTATGGGCCAGAAAACCGTTCATGGCCTGCCCCTGCCCGATGGCGATACCCGCGGCGGCGGCGTTACTATCCCCGGTGGCGATGGCGGCCCCGATACCTAATACCGCCCCGATCATGGCTTCAAAGGACGCATTTTTGGCCACTTCTCCGGCGCGCGTCAGGTGGCCCCCGGCAATATGCCCCAGCTCGTGGGCGATAACACCGACAATTTCATCCGGGTTTTCTGTTTTCTGAATAAGCCCGGTATAAATGAATATATTTGATCCACCGGCGACAAATGCGTTTATCTGTGGGCTTTGAATCAGAACGATATTCACTTGGTCCGACTTCATGCCGGCGGCTGCAATAACCCCCGATGTCCATTCCCTGATATCCCGCTCGATTTCGGCGTCACGGATAATTGTCTGACCGGAACTGGCCTTCGCCGGAATAACGCTGAGAAAGGCCCCGGCAAGGCATAAAAGCAGCAAACTGCGTTGGCGCAATTGATGATCCCCTCAAAAACATATAGTTTGGTATTAATGTGGGGTTTTTTTCACTAAACACAAGGGTTAAAATAAGTGTTATCGCAGGTTTATTTCTGGGGCAACTGGTTTGTCCAGAACTGGCTGGACGCTCTCTGGCTGCCGCTTAGTCTCGTCTGCGTGCACCGGGGCCAGCGATTAAAGGCTTTTGCCTTTGTCGTCCTTTGCATGATGGTAATGCGGCTTCAGATAGAAATCATTGAATCCACGTCCTTCAGCAAAGGATTTACCGGGCTCCTGTCCTGGCCACCCATATATCGTGGCTATGCCACCTATGGCTTTTTCATCCTGCTGTTTTTGATATTGTCCTGGTTTTCGCCGCGAACCAGCGGGCCTATCTACCTGGCCGCCAGCCTGTCCATCTTTTTCATGGCATTTACCGTATCGACTGTTGTATTGGTGTTCTGATGAAAAAGATTAAGACCGCCAAAGGCCGCAAGACCTCCTCGACGCGCTGGATTGAACGCCAGTTGAACGACCCGTATGTAACGAAAGCAAAGCAATTAGGCTACCGTTCGCGCGCCGCCTTCAAATTGAAGGAAATGGACGAGAAATATAAAATCCTGAAACCCGGCATGGCGGTGGTTGACCTCGGGGCGGCCCCCGGCGGCTGGTGCCAGATCGCCCTGGAAAAACAATGCAAGAAAATCGTGGCGATTGACCTGTTGCCGATTGATGAATTGTCCGGCGTCATTTTCATGCAGCAGGATTTTATGGCCGATGATGCGCCCGACAAGCTGAAAGACGCTCTGGGCGGCCGCGCTGATGTCGTCCTCAGTGATATGGCCCATAATACGACCGGCCACCGTGATACTGATCACCTGAAAATCATGGCGCTGGTCGAAGCCGGTTATGAATTTGCGAAGGAAGTCCTGAAATATGGCGGAACTTATCTGGCAAAAACATTTCAAGGCGGTGCCGAAGCCGAATTACTGGCCCGTATGAAAATCGACTTTACCACGGTTAAGCATGTAAAGCCGCCTGCCAGCCGCCAGGACAGTTCCGAGATGTACGTGCTTGCAACCGGATTTCGTGGTACACTTGATAAATCAGGTGAATAATGAAATTTCTGACATTTATTCTGGCCTTGCTGCTTGCTCCTTCGGCTGCCTTTGCCGGAGAAGTCACGCCTTTCAAGGAATGCGCCTCAATCCGCAATGATGCCGGGCATACGGTGATGGGCGTTATGCGGACCGCCGGGTTTAAATCCACAAAAGGTCAGGTGCAGTTTCATGAGGGGCCATTTGTTCTGGAAGATGGTGAAAATGTCGTAGTCTGCTCGACCGGGCCGTTTTATCCCGGTTACAAAGTCGAACTGACCCTGCGAACCATCATGCCTCTTTTCACCTGCCAGACCCGTCTCAGTGGCGAGATTGTCATCCGCAAACGCAAGGATAAAGACGGTATTACCGAACTTTATGCGGACTGCAAATAACCGCGAATAAAGCGCAGATACCCAATTACGGCCAGCGCCACGGCCAGCGTAAACCAGAACAGCGCATAGGACAGATGCTCGTTGCGTAATTGATGCTCAACCTGACAGGCCTTGAGCCCGGGCGCAATCATATCAGAATTTTCGGCAATCAGGATGACCGGAACAAGAGTGGGCAATTTCAGATGCCGGGCAATTTCCACGGTATCGAGCCGCCACCAGTCGCCCTGCGCGGGCTGGTTCGGTGGCGTAAAATATGTCCAGTCGGGCCGCATCGCGACACCAGTCACATTCATATACCAGCTTTCCAGACTCCAGAACCCAGACAGATTATCCGGACTGTTGCTACAGCCTATTTCAACCAGAATATGATTATCCGTGCCGAAGCTGGCGGGCACGACCACCGGGTAGACGGGACGCCCATCGGCAATTTTCCCCTGCAGCATAAAGGCGCTGGCAAAATCCGGTTTTACCGACAATGTGCCTCGACGAATTTCATTCTTTTTCAGTGAATTCAGCGTTTCCGGGCTAAGGGGCGGTGGTATTTCCATTGCAAAGGCCCGGTCCAGTTCCTTCTGCAAATTATTTTTCCAGCTAAGCCGGTCGACCTGCCATATCCCCAGCCCTAACAGAACCAGCATGCCTGCCGCACAGCAGGCTATTCCCGCAACAGAAAACTTGCGGGGGGATGTCATGACGTGCGGTCCCAGTCGGTCGCGCGATGCTTGTACTGAATGGCGATGACCATCGATTTCAATGGCTTGAGCGAACCAATTGTCAGCGCCAGCGCCAGCCCGCCCCAGACCACTCCATGCACCCATAAGGGCGGCTCCCACAAAGCGTCAGTTATCAGCGCGGCAGGCACCAGTAAAAACCCCAGTACAAAAATCAGGAAAACCGCCGGACCGTCGGCGCTGTCATTCTTGGCTAGGTTTAACCCGCAATGGTCGCAAACGGGGCGCAGCGTCAGGTCAAAAACGCCCGGATTGTATAATGCACCTACCCCGCATTTGGGACAGGTGCATTTCAAAGAGTTTATCAGGTAATCGGTTTCCATGAATAATACGGATTATTCATGGGCACCGGGAATAATACCCAACGTTTCGCGCACAGATTCCGTGTCGCCGATCCCGATGGTACCGCCCCAGATATAGATGGCGATGAACAGGAACAGCCAGACAACGTCCACGAAATGCCAGTACCAGGCCGCCGCTTCAAACCCGAAATGGCGGGTCGGCAGGAACTGGCCTTTCATATTGCGGATCAGGCAAATTGCCAGGAAAACGGTCCCAACAAAAACGTGAAACCCGTGGAAGCCCGTCGCCATAAAGAATGTTGAGGCAAAGGAACCATCCCCGAATTTGAACGATGTGTGCATGTACTCGAAGGCTTGTAGAAACAGGAATATAACGCCGAGAATAACGGTGTATGTCAGCGCTTCGGTTGCGGTTTTGGTTTTGCCGGCCAGCAGCGCATGGTGCGCCCAGGTGACGGTCGTACCGGAAAGCAGCAGAACCATGGTCATCAGGAATGGCATTTCAAATGGCGGGACTGGTTCAAATTGCGGCGGTGGCCAGACGCCATGGGTAAACTCAACCCGCATATATTGTATGGCTTCATCCGCGTACACGCTCACATCAAAAAATGCCCAGAAGAAAGCGACGAAAAACATAACTTCCGATGCAATAAACAACGCCATGCCCATACGCAGGCCGCGTTCCGTCACATGGTTGTGAACCTGTTCGGTGACGGTTTCAAAAATAATATCTTTCCACCAGAAAAACATCACGGCCAGAATGGCGGCAACCCCGGCCAAAGGCCCGTAAACACCGATTTTCATTCCGGCGATTTCGGCATCATGCATGAATAGAACCATGCCCAGCGCAAATAATCCGCCGGCAAACGCCCCCACAAGCGGCCAGATGCTAGGACGCACCAAGTGGTACGGATGCGGTTTGCCGGTTGAACCGAATTCAATAGAGTCAGACATAATTCTTCTTTCCTTAAAAAAACAGACGCGGTTAACGCGCAATAGGCAGTGAAGTTGTACCCGATTTTTTCCCGTTATAAAAGTCCTCAAGCGCCTTGTCCAGTTCCGGCGACTCTGCTGGAAAAAAAGAATAGGACAAAGTGATGGTTTTCAGGTCATCCAATTGCCGGTCGTCGGCAATTGCCGGATCCACATAGAAAACTACTGGAAAATGGACAGATTGCCCGGCGGCGATTAATTGATAATCAAAGCAAAAACATTGTGTTTTATGAAAATATTTTCCTGCCGCTGCCGGGGTGACGTTATACAGGGCGGTTCCCGCAATGGCTTTGGGCGATGAATTCCGGGCGGTAAAGGATATCCCTGCCTCCTGGCCGATTTTTAACGTCACGGGCGCCTGATCGGCCTTGAATTCCCATGGCAGGTTAGGGCTGACATCCGTATTGAACCGGACGGTGATTTCGCGGTTAAGGATTTTGCCATCCGCCGGCTTTTCCTGAAACGCCTGCCCCCCCACTCCCGTGACACGGCAGAAAAGACGGTACAGTTCGACCGATGCAAAACTCAGCCCAGCCATACCGACCACAACGGCGAGGATAACAAGCGCCGCCCGCCGGTTTTTACGGGCTATGTCAGGTGATATCTGGGACATTCTAAAAAACTTCAGGCCGGGCGCGGTTATTGACGCTCTTTGACGATTTCCGCCACTTCGTCAATATCAACCTTTTTTTCGCGCTCTACCAGGTTTTCCAACGGGAACATGTTATCCGGTTCGGGCATGGATTCCTCACCATTGGTCGCATACAGATGATCGACATATTCCTGTCCGCGCGCCTTGTATTCGGCGGCCCGTTCATCGACTAGCTCCTGATACTGGGCGCGCTGGTTCTTGAAAAGATACAGCAGCTCATCGGCCTGCGCAGACGATGTTACGGCACTTATTCCCAGCAATATTATGGTCAGTATACGTGTCATCTTATCCCCCGTACTGCATCTTGATAATTGTAATGGCCCATATAAGCGCGACCAGCCCAAAAACCAGTGCCAGCGTCACTTTGTTCTTTGTCGCACGGGCACGGTTAAAATTGTCTTTAGAATCGTTGTTGGTTTCAATCGTCATGGTTTAATTATGACAGATCATTAATGCGAGGAAAAGGGCAAAGAGGTAGAAAACCGAATATCCGAACATCTGCTTGGCCGGTTTCACGTCATCTGTCCGTAAAACCCCAACCGCCGCGAGGCAGAAAATCAACCCCAGCGCCAGCGCAATCCCGCCATAAACAAAATTTGCCATGCCGAGCGCATAAGGACCAAGGGTCAGGGGCAACAGGATAAGCGTATAGATCAGCATCAATATCTTGGTATGCGCGGCCCCTTTGGTCACGGGCATCATCGGGATATCCGCGCGCTTGTAATCTTCATTGGCAAACAGAGCGAGCGCCCAGAAATGCGGCGGCGTCCATACGAAAATAATCAGGAACAGCAGAATGCTTTCAATCGTGATATCGCCCGTGACCATCGCCCAGCCGACCATCGGCGGGAACGCGCCTGCCGCGCCGCCAATCACAATATTCTGCGCCGTGCGGCGTTTCAGGTACATGGTGTAAACGACGACATAGAAGAAACTGGCGAAAGCAAGGATTCCCGCGGCTACCCAGTTGGTGGCCAGTCCCATGGTCATCACGGCGAAAATACTTGCAAAGACCGCGAACCCCAGCGCATCGTCCGGCGCAATGCGCCCCAGCGGAATGGCCCGGTTCTTGGTCCGGTTCATCACCGCATCAATATCGCGGTCATACCACATATTAAAAGCGCCCGCCGCCCCTGCCCCCAGCGCCAGCGCGCAAAGCCCGATAAAAGCCAGGAATGGGTGGAGACTCATGCGGTCTGGCGCGACCCAATACCCGGCGAAGCCGGAAAACACGACAAGACTCATGACACGCGGCTTGAGCAGCGAAAAAAAGTCACCCGCAGTCGATGTCGAATGCGTTGAGGCAGGGGTCAGTAAACTATCCATGAGGGTTCTGTACCAGAGTTCCTCCGTGTGGAAAAAGGATTTTTAAATCACTTGACAAATTAGGCTTTATTTCCTAAAATATAGACCAGAAAATCAACGTCCGTTTTAGGCCGCAGCCCTGTCTGCGGCATTTGCGCTGGTTAAAATTATGCCAAAGGCTGAATTTGACTCCTCAATTGTCACGTTTTCGAGCAAACGAACTAATAGACCCCTCACCCCAACCCTCTCCTACAAGGGGAGAGGGAGCGCAAAAACGACTCTCTTATTCCTTCCCCCCTTGACGGGGGAAGGTCAGGATGGGGCTGAAATCACCACTTTTTTCCTAAATCCGCAAAACGAACTATTAACTCACCCGGTATTGCGGCCCGAAAGTAACCGCGCCACTGCAGGCATGCTGAATCCCGGCGATATGCAGGTAATATTCCTGCAACAAAGCTGGATCAACACGCTTTATATCAACACGCTGACTGAAATGCTCGCTAACCCCGATAACCTGCCCCTCTGCGCTCGGCAGGATTTTCATGCGGTCAACGGGAGCCCCATCAGGGACGCGCTGCTGAAAGACGATCAGGGCATTATCGCCTTTACAGCACGGCATTTTGAACGCCAGCGCAAATTTCGCCTGCGGCCCATACCAGACATGGGTGGGGGAATAGGCCGTTGTTACATTATTTTCACGCAACATGAGCATTGTCTCCGCATCGGGCTGTCCGTTGGCGGCCTGGCGGAACCACAGGCTGACCCGGCCCGCCCCTAATTTTATATACGCGTCCTCACCTCCGGCGCGTTGATAGGAATCAGGTAATGGCACGTTGCGCAACCCATTCAAATTGGCATCATGCTCATCCAGCGTACCCGAAGTTTGTAAAAGCCCGACGACAAAATTGCGTGTGGCTTCGACCAGCGGAAATACGCCTGTTACCTCAACACCTGGCGGCTCTGCCGTCGGGTTTTCCGCTTTGGCGTTTCGTCCGAAAAGTTTACTAAACATTCTATTCTCCTTGGTTACGCAGTTTTAGATCACTAAATCATGGGCGGTAATGGTGGCACCGTTATATGCCACTACTTGCGGCGTAGATGCAGTGCCTGCAGAAGCATCGTTGAATTCTGTAGTGCAAACACGACAGCCCGCCCCTGTACATATATGCCCCCCTACAGATGACTCTGGGACAGGATCCGTCTTTGTAGCCTTGCCAAAAGCTGCTGCACATATGGGACACCCGTCACCGCGTATACATTCAATTTTCTTACTAATAGCTATAGGGGGCAGATTATCTGGCAAAACGATAACCGAAACTGCTTCCGGTTCCTGCTCCCGGGTGGTAATCACCATTTCATTCACGCCGAGGGGCTTCTCAGGTTGCCATTCCACTGAGACATGATTTGAGGGACCACTGATTTCTTCATCTGCTGTTTTCGCAGCAACTGACATCGGCGTGCTGGAGGTGGTAGGATGAGATGCTTCTATCACGACTGGTGCCCCTGTTACAGGTGGCATGATGAAATCTTTATCCGTTGCCGTGTGAACAGAAGGAGCAGGTTTATCAAGGTTGATTTCGGCGCACGTGGCAGGAGGGCTGTCTGTGTCACTCTGCACGACATGTCTCGATATTGTGGGCTGGCTTAAAGCCATGGCCGTCAAAGGTAAAGCTATATCCGTTGCCTCAGGTCCAACCGTTGGCATGGGTACACTTTGAATAATTTGTTTGGATAACGTCTCAACTGATGGCGTTTTTGCCAAATCAATACGTTGTGGGGGCTCATCCGTTTTTACATTCGCCATGATTTGAGGCATCGCATTGACAGATACCGCCGCCGTATAAGAGGAAGACGCTTGAATCGGCAGGTGACTAACATCCGTTAGTCGCACCATTTTCTCCGATGAGGCTGGCACCTCTGATTTTGGCACAGGGATAACGATTTGTGCGTCCACTGCTTTGACCGGTGTAGTTGCCGGAGCCACGAACTTGGACTCAGATGACAGCATACCAGCCACGACAGCGGGCATACTCAGTGAAATAGCGACTTGAGACAACGCAATGGCAGGAGGCGCATTTTTTGCCGCTGACGGAGATGATTCAACCAAAATCGCCTGATAAGTTGCAATCGCCTGCTGGACAGCTGGTGGCATTTTTTCCAAAGCGTGATGGGTTGCAGCAAGGGCGACCACACCTGACTGGCTGATCGCCTGCGCCACGGCTGCGATATTGACCGCCATTGCAAGAGGCGGCACCGGCCTATCAGGTTTCGCGTTATTTATTTCACGGATTGCCGCCTGCGTCATAACGACGTCAGCGATAAACGGATTTGCACGGTATACTTCCTGCATCGTCTGCTGCATGACCGGGCTGGCTGGTTTTGCAAGCGCCGTCATCCCCTCCGATTTCAGCGCAGCCACAATCGCCTGCGCCTCCGGTCCCTTTCCCGCTATGGCTTCTACGGCCTGAACGACATGCTGCAGAGCTGCCGCCTGAATTAGCGGGGCCTGCTGCACAGGGAAATTCTGCACTGCCTGAAGCAAGGAAGGCAAAGACACATTTTGCGGCGATTGCTGAATGACAGCAACCAATTCAGCCCTGACATCTGGCCGCGCCAATGTAACCACGGCATTAGCCTGGGGGATTGGTGCATTCCCGGCAACGGGCCTGGCTGATTCTATTTGCGCCATTAGCTTTTCCACTGCGGGGGATATAGGCTGGCCTGCGGCTTGGGCCTTCTCCACGACAGTTTTTATTTGCGCCAGCGTGTCAGGCACAGGCAGAGCCGTTATCGGCTCCATGCGCGCAACCGGCGGCAGCGTATCGGCAATCACCTGGTAAAGCGCTGGCGATGTAGTCGGCTGAATGGCCAGTTCCATTAAAGCAGGTGTTACGGCCTCACGCACTGTCGCAATAGCTTCCGGTGATGCTGGCGCCGCCTTCATCAATATGACCGACGCGGTTAATACCTCAACGGCATTTGATGGTAAATTTGGCTGCTGCAGCATTATTTCCATCTGCGCAATGGCAGGCGCAACTGTATCTACTGCGTGAAAAGATTCGTCATTCGCCGCAATTCGTGGGGTTGTCGATATGGGCTCTGGTATGCTGGCTTCGCTCAGAATCGGAATACGATAGTCCGCCGCTATATTTTTGATAGAGGTTTCCACAGCCGAAATAAACTCCGGCAGATTGTATATATCCTCTGGCCGCCCGACGGTCTGCAATGCCGTCAGGGCTTCCTGCACGCCGGCCACCTGACGGACAAGCTCCGTGCGCTCCGCCGGGCGCAAATCGGCAGGCCGCTCAACAGGCTCCAGTATTTGCGCAATATGTGCATGGGATTTGACCAGCTCGGCCATGGCGGGTGGTATAGCTGCGCCGAATTTAATCTGGTGCTGGATAGCGGCCGCCACCGTTTCAGGGATCTGCCGCCCCAGTCCCTGCGCAAAATCGATTAACGTGGCCTCATGCTCCATCATGCCGGACTCAGTCGATGCGCCTGGCGATCCGTAATATATAAGCAACCATTTTTTCTGGCTGGATGCCAGCATAGTGTCCAGACTCATCTCACGTGTCTGTGATGTGCGCGTCCCGTAAATCGTGGCCTGCATCACGCGCTGACTGATGCCTTCATCAACACGGCGCGTACCGTCAATTAAGGTCATTTGCGTCAACGCATAATCCGGCAGGTCGTTCAGCTTGCGGTTGGTGACGGCGATACGGGCATAAAGCGGCTTCGCCTGCGCTTCCCGTGCAAAATCAGCCCCCAAGCCAATGGCGTAATTTTCCAGCGCGTCCTGAATCTGCCCGGTGGTAAAGGCCGATACACCGAGCCGCCGCAGTTGCTGTGTCACTTGCTCCAGAACATCTGCCGGAAGTCCGAAGGCCTTAATATCGGTCGCCTGGCCATGGTCGTCACGGGTAATCAGTTCCCGCGCCGCCAGATAGACCAGCGGGTTGACATCATGGTCATGACGGGCATTTTCGCCGTGTAACATGGCCTGAACGGCTTCCTGCCGCGTGGCAGCCTGATACGCAGTGTCTTTTAAAAGCGGATACGCCATATTTGACCTCATTTTGTTATTTTGTAACAGTTATAATATAACATTTTTATTTGTCCAGCCCCGGTGGCTTAATCCCGTTTCTGGCTCCTTCCATGGCCGCGCGGATGGACGGGTCGCTTTCGCACAGATTTATGGCGACCTCTTCCGGCGTTTGCTTCGTGGCCCGGGCGAAGTCTTCGATCTGTTTGCGTTTGCTTTCCGGTTGTGCCCGCAGCCATGCCCGCGCCGCTTCTCTATCGTGGTCATGCGGTGATAACGCCATCAGGCCAGCCCCTATCACCAGAGAAGTTGAAGCTGCGATAAAGGCTTTTTTCAGGGTAAATTTTTCATGGTGGGCTTTGTCCGCCGCATACGCCACACCTGTGGACAATAGCGGCGCGATACCCAATGCGAGTAACTTGTCAGCAGGCAAAACGCCCGTTGTCGCGGCCCCGCTGAACGCAGGCACCAGAACACAGCCAATATGCGCCGTCCCGGCCATAACGCTGCCGGAACAGACGCATCCCCACACGGAACGCCATTGGTTCTGCAGCCTGTGCCGCCAGGTCCGGGCAGGGTCCGAGGCTATATAGAAATCGGCGTCCACGACCCCGTCAAACGGGGCTTCGCCTGGAATATCAGACATGAAATGAGAATCCTGAAATGTGACATCACGTCGCGGCTATGCCGTAACGACTTACACAGATCAGGCGGAAGGAGGCCCCTGTGACGTCCAGGGTTTGGGATAGGTGAAATCAATACCGGTAACAGCCACCAGCGCATAGGCCACATAGGCAAAGTTTTGCAGTGTGACATAGGGTGTTACCGAACCGGCGCCATATTTGGTGGCCAGTGTCGCATACGGGCAGTCCGGCTGGCTGGATTTGACTGGATTCATATTCTTGTCGACCAGCACAGTTTTTGCATCTGCGCCATGACAAATGGTCACTTCAAATACATGCCCGGTCAGGAAACGCGGCATAAACCCGGCAGGGATCGCGCTTTGGATAAGAAACGCGATCAGGAATAAGGCGATAAACGCATAACGGGACCAGGTCAGTGCCATAGCCCCGTTTTAAAACGCCTTGGATTGATTGTAAATGCCTAACCTGTCGCCAGAATACGGCGGGCAACCTCATCCGGGACCGGGCGGCAATCCACCGGCGACCCGGCAATGACCTCGTCCAGCCTGTCCTTATTAGCTACATCGTCAAATTCAAAGCACATCAGCGCCCGGCCGATTGTCTCGCCGGTATGGGCATAGTTGAAATAACACAGATTGGCGATGCCTGATATCCGCCGCATAAATTCACGCAGCGCCCCGCGCCGCTCCGGAAACTGCACCTGCATCAGCACCGGATTTTTGAACAAGGCCGGATTGTAATTGATAATGCGGTAACGCACATCCGGGTCATCGGTGATGTCATCAAATTCAATACCGGATTTTTTCAGTTCTGCTGTCAGCCCCGCCATCTTCTCTGGCGTGGCTTCAAAGGCGATCACCGGATAACCATCCGTCTCGGAAATTTTGCCATACTGGAATTCCGATACATTCACATCGGCAAAGATACTATCGAGCAGCTCCAGCAAACTGCCTTTATGCTCGTTCAGATGGAAGCGCAGATAACGGCGGCGCTGCGCGCCAATCGCCGACTGGCTGGAGATGAGCGCCAGCTTACCAAAATCCATATTGGCGCCACACAGAACCAGCAACACTTTCTTGCCTTCCAGTTCCGCAGGTTGGGTCTTGGCAAATTTCTGCAACCCGGCCAGCCCCATCGCCCCGGCTGGTTCGGGGATAACGCGCTGGCACTCCCAGAATTGCTGAATCGCCGCCGAAACTTCTTCGTTGGTAACGAGTACCATGTCATCCAGATATTCTTTGCAAATCCGGAAGGTCAGATTACCCGGGCGTTTGACTGCCGTGCCATCGCAGAATGTATCCACTTCGTGTAACGTGACCGGCTCGCCACGTTTCAGCGACGCGGTCATCGATGCCTGACCCACGCCTTCAACACCGATAACTTTGGTATCGGGATAATGCGCCTTGATCCAGGCGGCCACGCCCCCGGCCATGCCGCCGCCGCCGATTTGCAGGAACACATAATCGAATGGCCCTTCCCCGGACAGCATCGCTTCATCCGCAATCGTTGCCTGCCCGGCAATGGTATAGATATCATCAAAGGGATGAACATACGGTAAATTATGCTCGGTGACATATTGCCGGGCTGCGTCCGACGCCTGATCATACGTATCGCCGGTCAACACGATCTCGACATTATTGCCGCCATGCAGCTTGACCGCCTTTTGTTTCATCAGCGGCGTTGAGAGCGGCATGAAAATTTTGGCTGTGATGCCCATCATCCGCGCCGCCAGCGCCACGCCCTGCGCATGATTTCCGGCGGACGCCGCAACAACGGTTTTGACACCCTTGGTTTCCACCAGCTGCGCCGTGCAGTTATACGCACCGCGCCATTTATAGGCATTGATGGGCGACAGATCCTCACGCTTCACGAATATCTGCGCGGGGATATCAGGAATATTCAGTTTCTGCAGCGGGGTCGGGTTGCCGGCGCGATAGACACGCGTCCGGGCGCGGAGGATTTCAGCATGAAGCGTCTGGGGATCATATTGGGTCATCCATCAAAATAACCAGCTTTATCGCCGGAAAGCAACTACCCCCGGACAAGCCGGGGGTAGCGTAGACACCATTGGAGTTAGGTATAGGGGGAATTTCTAAATTACAATCTCGCTATTGGCGTTGACATGACGGGTCAAATAGCGGGCCATGACATTCGACCAGTTTTTATCCGTATCTTCGGATGTGTATTTGCGTGATGCCCGGCGCAGCAGCCCTTCAAGCCGCTCGGAACTGATATTCGGTTGATTCAAAGACTGGCGCAGACGGTTGAGCGCCACATGGCAGCAATAGCTGGCGTAATCAGCATTCGGGGCCCCGCCGGTTTCGACCAGTGTGGCATAGGCCGTACCGTTTTCCTCCAGAACGGCGCGTATATTCTGATGTATGATAGAGCAGCCCATTTTATAACCTCCTAGTATGTTGTTTTTCAGTGTCATACATCCCTCTACTTAAAAACTTTACTCAGGATTGGTTTTTTATTTTTTTAAACGGCTATATTTTGGAATATTATTTTCTGAAACATGCCGTTCAAAAAATAAGATTCGAATTTCCTTCAATGTGCGTAGGCTGTAAATCTATACGATTTTTTAACTTGTTGCAAATAAGCAACATCTAATACGAGCCGTTTTGTATGCTGCGGAACGGTAAGCGTTTGATATAGCCGGAGGTTTTCTCTTGACTTAAAAGGCCCGATTTTCTTGAATCCCCCAGTTTTAACCAGCACAAGGACACGAATCACATGCGCGCATTTGTATTTCCCGGCCAGGGGTCACAATTTATCGGGATGGGTAAAGACCTCGCCGAGGCATTCCCCGATGCACGCGCCGTGTTTGAAGAAGTCGATGACGCGCTGTCGCAAAAACTTTTTGCGCTGATGACATCCGGTGCCGAAGCCGACCTGAACCTCACCGAAAACACCCAGCCCGCTTTGATGGCCGTATCAATGGCAATTGTGAAAGTTCTGACCGGGCAAGGCGGTATCAAGCTGGACCAGAAAGCACAATTTCTGGCTGGTCACTCGCTCGGTGAATATGCGGCGCTCACCGCTGCTGGATCATTTGATATTTCGACAACCGCCAAACTTTTGAAGCTGCGCGGTCAGGCAATGCAGAAGGCCGTGCCGGTTGGCGTCGGTGCAATGGCCGCGATCCTCGGTCTTGATTTTGACGACGTAAAGAAAATTACTGATGATGCGATGTCCCAGGCTGTGAAAGGCGAAAGCGTTGAATCGGCAAATGATAACTCGCCGGGCCAAGTGGTCGTCAGCGGTCACGCGGGTGCCGTGGCGATTGCCATGCAACTAGCAACCGAGCGTGGCGCGAAACGTGCCCTGCCCCTGCCCGTGTCCGCACCATTCCATTGCAAACTAATGGCCCCTGCCGCCGATGCGATGGCAAAAGCTCTGGCCGATACTGTTATCGCACCGCCGATGCTGCCGATTGTCGCGAATGTCACGGCGTCCGCCGTGTCCGACCCAACCACGATACGCCGCCTGCTGGTGGAGCAAGTCACCGGCACCGTCCGCTGGCGCGAATCCGTCACCTGGATGAAAGAACAAGGCGTCACCGACATGATCGAACTCGGCGCCGGTAAAGTCCTCTCGGGTCTCATCAAACGCATCGAAAAAGATGTCGCGGCTGACAGTGTTGGCACGCCGGAACAGGTCGAAGCACTGATCGCGAAACTGCAATAGAAAGAACAGAAAATGGGATTATTTGACTTCTTGAAAAAGAAACAGCCACTTCCGCAAAGCAAAGATGCGATGGTTATTGCAGCACTGCTGCAACATAAATCAAACATTACAAAACCGCATGATATCGATTTTTTCTTTTATATGCCGACGCAGGAAATTGCAGAAAATTTTTCAACGGTTTTGAAGCAGGATGGATATAACACCACCATTTCATCGTCGGAAGCGGGCGATCTTTGGTGTATCCAGGGCAAAAAATCATTCATACCGTCTCTCAGCACAATGGAAAATCTAACGATACAACTTGGAAAACTAGCCGCGTCCTATGGGGGACAGTATGACGGCTGGGGAACCAATATAGTTAAATAATATAAACAAAAAGGAAAAAATCATGTTTAATCTGACTGGCAAAACCGCTCTTGTAACTGGCGCAACGGGCGGCATCGGTGAAGCCATCGCCCGCGCCCTGCATGGCCAAGGTGCTACCGTCGGCATATCCGGCCGCAACGTGGACAAGCTTAATGCGCTGGCTGCTGATCTGAAAGAACGCGTATTCGTTCTCCCCGCCGACCTCGGCAAACCTGATGCCGTTGATGCGCTGGTCGCCGATGCGGACAAAGCCATGGGCCAGATTGATATTCTGGTGAACAACGCCGGTTTGACCCGTGATAATCTGTCGATGCGCATGAAAGACGAAGAATGGGATGAGGTTATTGCCGTGAACATGACCGCCACTTTCAAACTCGCGAAGGCCGTTCAGCGCGGCATGATGAAACGCCGTTGGGGCCGCATCGTGAATATCGCGTCCGTTGTTGGCGTGATGGGTAACCCGGGCCAGTGCAACTATGTGGCCTCCAAAGCCGGGATGATCGGCTGGTCAAAAGCCATGGGGCAGGAAATCGCCTCACGCAATATCACTGTCAACTGCGTGGCGCCTGGTTTCATTGCAACGTCAATGACCGAAGTTCTGACCGACGACCAGAAAGCCAAAATTTCGTCAACCATTCCGATGGGGCGTATGGGCAGCGCGGGCGATATCGCTGCGGCTGTTACCTATCTGGCGAGTGAAGAGGCAGGTTATGTGACGGGCGCGACCATTCACGTGAATGGCGGCATGGCAATGATTTAAAGTGTATAAGCGTCCTGGTCCTGCTCGACCGATTTTTCTACCATCGGCTGCGGCAGGCCCAGATATGTTTTGTGCACATCAATAACACGGCGCAGCTTGCGTTCTAATTCTTCAATCGCTACCGGCTTGAGAAGATACGCAAATATTCCCTGATCCTTGGCGAAATATATCGAGTCTTCATCGTTGCGGCCCGTCACCATGATAAAGGGGATTTCGTGATGGATTGCTTTTGCCTGCCGGTAAAAAGAAGCCCCGGACATACGGGGCATATTCCAATCGCATAAAACGATGCCTTTCCATCCAGGATGATGTTTTATAAACGCAAGGGCATCCACCCCATTGGTCATTTCCTGTATCTCAGTGATGCCCAAGTCCTGAAGCAATGTTGATAAAATTTCCCGCGTGGCGGAATCGTCATCAATCAGCAAGACTTTCAGATCTTTTGACAGCGGTACATCTGCTTCCACTGGAAACTCCCCTGGCCCCTAACAACAAACCTATTCTTTAGATTATATACAATTTATGTAAATAATTGATGAATCGGGATGATTGAAAAAGAAAGAGCGCCACTATGGCGCCCCTTCCCCTTATTATAATAAAATTTCTTACGCGCTTTTCTTGCCGTAATTTCCGGCAAAGGCATCTTCCGAAAATGCATCTTCCCATGAACCCTGCGTCGATGCTTTCGAATATTCAGTCGCGCGGTTTTCAAAGAAGTTGGTGTGTTCGGCACCATTCAGCATCTGGTCCATCCACGGCAGCGGATTCTTCTCAATGCCAAAGACCGGATCGAGATCCAGCTGTTGCAGGCGGCGGTCGGAGATGTAGCGGATATATTGCTTCACTTCGCTTGGCTCCAGGCCTTCAACGCCGCCCGCTTCAAAAGCCAGGTTAATGAAAGCGTCTTCGATCTCAACAATGCGTTTTGCGCAATCGGTGATTTCAGTGCGCAGACGATCCGTCCAGATATCCGGATTCTCGGCGATAAAGGTTTTGAACAATTTGATCATCGACAGGCAGTGCAGCGTCTCGTCACGCACCGACCAGGTCACGATCTGCCCCATGCCCTTCATTTTATTGAAGCGGGGGAAGTTCATCAGGATCGCGAAAGACGCGAACAGCTGGACACCTTCGGTGAAGGCGCCAAACATCGCCATCGTCTTCGCGATATCGTGACGCGACGACATGTTGGCGGTTTGCAGGAAGTCGTATTTATCCTTCATTTCCTTGTATTTCATGAAGGCCGAGTATTCGATTTCCGGCATGCCGAGCGTGTCGAGCAGATGCGAATACGCGGCAATATGCACGGTTTCCATGTTGGCAAACGCGCCGAGCATCATCTGCACTTCGACCGGGCCGAACACGCGGGAATAATGCTTCATATAGCAGTTATTGACCTCGACATCCGCCTGGGTGAAGAACCGGAAAATCTGGGTCATCAGGTTTTTTTCCGCCGGAGTCAGTGTTTTTTTCCAGTCGCGAACATCTTCGGCCAACGGCACTTCTTCCGGCAGCCAGTGAATGCGTTGCTGGGTTAGCCATGCCTCATAGCACCACGGATACAGGAATGGCTTATAAACATGGCGTTCAATCAACAGGGGCGAGCTTGATTTTGTAACGTCGTCTGATAACGGTTCGGCGCGGACAACAGCGGCTTGGGACATAGCGGGAAACTCCTTTAAAGTTCTTTCTGCAGGACTCAATTTTTGACTCCCCTAATCAAGACTGATTCTCAATTGGGCGCAAGGACTATTCGGTTAAAATCGACGAAAAAATATTATCTGACCACAACAGGTATGGCCCAGTTATGATTTTCGACACAATATATTGATATTATGGTGCCTAATCAGCCAGATCACCCGTCTTGGACATAAGTATCGCCCATGGCCGTGTCCGCGGGAATTGCGATAGGCTGATAACCAGAATGGCCAGGATAGGCACCGCCAGGAACATGCCCGGAATACCCCAGATAAGTCCCCACATGGCGAGCGACGAGATAATAAAAATCGGGCTGAGATTCAGATTGGTTCCCATCATGAACGGTTCAAGGAAATGTCCGATAAATGCATGAGTCAAGCCAATGCACACGCCGACAATAACGAAATATGTCGGATCACCAAACTGAATCAGCGCAATCAGCGAGGGCACCGTAATCGCAATCATCGACCCGGCATACGGGATGAAATGCAGGAAGAACGCCAGCACCCCCCAGAATTCGGCATAATCAAGGCCGACGGCGCGCAGAATAATATAGGTTAGAATACTATCAAGGGCGCTGTTTAATGACTTGATGCCGATATAGCGCTGAATGCGCATATCGATTTTATGAATGATGGCGCGAATATCTTCTTCGGTCTTAGGGTCTTCAATCATATTAATGATTTTATGATTAAAGAATTTCTGCTCATACAGCAGGAATCCGGTATAAATCACCACAACCAGGGTTTTTCCTGCCAGCCCGGTAAAAATGCCGGCCAGTGAGGTTACAATCCAGTTGAAATCGAGATATTGAGAGATATCGCTGAGCGTCGGCTCATGGTCCAGATGGAACCAGCCGACCATTTTGGTGAGGATCGGCTCCAGGTTACGCTGGTAATCCGGCGCGGCGCGCATCACGTGGACGATATTCTGGCTGACCAGTGTGCCAATACCACCAAATAGGATAACAAAAAACAAGATGGCCGCTGCAAAGCGGTAAAAGCGCGGCAGGCTGTATCCGCCCACTTTCAGATAGCCAATAGCCCGCGCCAGCGCGTTGATAAGGTACCAGAGAAACACCGCAATCACGAAGGGCATCAGGATGGGTTTGCCCTGATGCAAGACGAAAACCAGCAGGGAGATACCGATAAACCCCAGCGCCACGTTCGCAAAAGACAGTGGCGGGAAAGAAGAACTGCCGGATAATTTCAAGAAACTCATGGAGGACACCATTATTGGAAATTTGGAAGCCGATTATAGCGTTTTCGGCACCTGACAGATAGGCCCGAATTCACAAAATACGAAATTTCTTGACATATCAGCCCCTTTCACGGCATATGACGCCAAGAGTTTGCGATAGCTTTTTTTCCGCACCCCGGATTTTAAATCCATTGATACCGTGTTGAACAAGAGCCTGCCCAGATTATACCTAGGTATATGGGGCGTGACTGGAACTCGGAGTTCATCATGGTGATGGCCTCCAACACGGACAAAATAAGGATTTAGAATGACCGGGTTTTCCACCTTCGGCCTGAGCGCCGCTATGCTATCAAAATTAGAGACACTTAATTTCACCACCCCTACCCCTATCCAGGAAAAATCAATTCCGCTGGCTATGGCAGGCAAGGACATTCTGGGTACCGCCCAGACCGGCACCGGCAAAACCGCCGCGTTTGGCCTGCCACTCGTTCACCACATCATGACGAATGAATTCAGCTGCGCGCTGGTCATGACCCCGACCCGCGAACTGGCGGTTCAGGTGATGACCCAGCTGAAATCCTTCCTACCGGATAACAGCGTGAAAATCGCCCTGCTGATCGGCGGCGAAGCGATGTTCAAACAATTGACCCAGTTGAAAGGCCGCCCGCGCATTATCGTCGGCACCCCGGGCCGTATTAACGACCACCTGGAACGCGACACCCTGACCCTGAAGAAAACCGACTTCCTGGTTCTGGACGAAGCCGACCGGATGCTCGATATGGGCTTTGATGTCCAGCTTGAGGCCATCGCCAAATACCTGCCGGAAAAACGCCAGACCCTGATGTTCTCGGCCACCGTACAGCCACACATCATGAAACTGGCCAAGAATTACCTGAATGAGCCGGAACGCGTGGAGACTGGTTCTTCAAACGTGGCAGCCCCTAAGATTAAACAAGAACTGATTCATGTGAATGATGACGCGAAACATGACGAGCTGGTGAAGCTGCTGGATGCACGCTCCGGCCAGATTATCGTGTTCGTGAAAACCAAGCATGGCGCCGACCGTCTGGCCCGCCGCCTGCACCGTGAAAACCACTCGGCCGAAGCAATCCATGGCGATCTGCGCCAAGGTCAGCGTGACCGCGTTATCCGTACATTCCGCAAGAATGAAACCCGTATCCTGGTCGCCACCGACGTGGCCGCCCGCGGTCTGGATATTCCGATGCTGGAAACTGTTATCAATTTCGACCTGCCGCAAAACCCGGAAGATTACATACACCGTATCGGCCGTACTGGCCGTAACGGTGCCGAAGGCGAAGCTATCTGCCTGATCTCGGGCGGCGACAAAGCCAAATGGGCGGCCATTGACCGCCTGATGAATCCGGGCAAGCCAAAAGAAAAATCGGAACGCGGCAATTCTTCCCGCGGACCGAAAAAATTTGGCGGTGGCGGAAAAAGCTTCGGCCCGCGCAAATTCGGTTCCAAACCTGCCGGGGCTGGCGACTGGAAAGGCTCCTTCAAAAAGAAAGAAGACTTTGCCGGTGATCGTCCACAACGCGCGGAACGCAGCGAGCGTCCTCAGCGCACCGAACGCGCCGACCGCCCAGCCCGCAGCGGCGAATGGGCACCGGAACGTCAAAGCTATAACAACGACCGCCCACAAGGTGATCGTCCACAGCGCCCACAACGCGCCGAAGGCGACCGTGGCGAGCGTTCACACAACTTTGCCAAAAAGAAAACCTTTGGTGACAAACCGGCTTTTGGCGACAAGCCTGCTAAAAAATGGTCAAGCGACAAACCTGCCAACCGTGACGGTGCCAAGAAATTTGGTGACAAGCCTTTCGGCGAGAAGAAGTTCGGTGAAAAGAAGTTTGGCGAACGTCGTGAGGGCGGATTTAAGAATGAAGGCGGTTTCAAGCGTGCCGACGGTGCCAGCCCTTACAAAAAATCCGGCGGTTTCAACCAGGCTGGCCCACGTAAAGCCCGCCCGGCGCGTTCAGCCTAACATCTGAATATAAGGAATCTAAAAGGGAGCCAACTGGCTCCCTTTTTTTAATGGCTAGCTGATTATTAAGCCGCCGATTTTATTTTCAGTTTCTGCGGTTCCGCCAAAGCCGCTTCTTTTTTCGGCACCCGGATCGTCATGACGCCGCTTTTGAAAGTGGCATCAGCTTTACGGCAATCCGCCGCCTCCGGCAATGCGATGGTCCGGTAAAACGACCCGTAGGAAATTTCCTGCCGCAGGTAGTTTTCCTTCTCATCCTTCGTTTCATTTTTCTTCTCACCGCGCAGGGTTAGGTAGCCTTCTGTTACTTCTACCTCGACTTCTTCCGGGGACATGCCAGCAATCTCGGCTTTAATAATAAACTCCTTGGCATTTTCGGATACATCGACCGCCGGGGAACTTGGCAGTTTGGCATCCCAATCAGTCAGGCGCATTTGAACATCGCCAAAGAAGTGATTGAACATGCGGTTCATCTCATCCTGCATGGCGGCCAGTGATGACTCAACGCCGCTTTGGCGAATTTGCATGGGAAAAGAACGTACGGAAGGAATTAAATCGCGGATACTCATGATATGTCTCCTTTCAGGTTTGACGTGAATGAATTGATATCAACACAATCAAAATAATTGTGTTTTGATTAAAATCAATCCTGCCATTCCTTAATGAAATCAAGCACTTGCATGTCGTATAGGCAACGATAAAGCTGATTTTTTTCTATATGGCAAAAGGGAGCCAAACGGCTCTCTTTTTCTATTTATTCACCAACCAGATCGAGGGCCTGCATTTCATAGAGGCGGCGATAGGTCGATTGCGGGTTCTGCAACAATTCCGCATGCGTCCCCTGCTCGATAATCCGGCCATTATCGAACACCAGAATGCGATCGGCCTTCTGAATGGTCGCCAGACGGTGCGCAATCGTAATCGTCGTGCGGCCTTCCATCAGACGGTCGAGTGCCTTCTGGATATAATGCTCCGACACGGAATCCAGCGATGATGTCGCCTCATCCAATATCAGCACCGGGCAATCGGCGAGCAACGCGCGGGCAATCGCCACACGCTGCCGTTCACCACCCGAGAGTTTGATCCCGCGTTCACCGACAAGGGTTTCATAACCTTGTGGTAACCGTTCGATAAACTCGGCGGCATAGGCTTCGTGCGCAGCGTCACGGATAGAATCCAGACTTGCGCCCGGCCGACCATACGCAATGTTCTCGGCCAGTGACCGGTGGAATAATACCGGCTCCTGCGGCACCAGCGCGACATTCTGGCGCAGGCTTTCCTGCGTGACGGCGGCGATATTCTGCCCGTCAAT
>CAMLMM010000022.1 GCA_946481105.1 uncultured Alphaproteobacteria bacterium | reverse complement strand
GACGGTCAATTCGACTACGCCGAGACTGGCCCCGAGATGCCCGCCGGTTTTAGAGACGGCTTCAATCAAGTCAGCGCGAAGCTCGTCGGCGACATTTTGCAGTTCAGCCGCCGAAAGGGTTCGCAGATCGGCCGGATCGTCGATTTTTGAATTGCGCAAAACAGGTGCAGGTTGCGGTTTTTGGGTCATGCTCACTCATAAAGACAGAGTTTTAGACCAGATTATGTAGTAATCTCAATATAAAAGAGGGCTAAAATACAGTTTTTAGGAATAAAATCGCGTTACTGACGCGGGGCTGGGCAATTTTTCAGCGCGGCGGCACCAATCAGCACGTCATCAATAAGGGAGGGAGCCACCTGATAGGAATAATCGGCAGCCTTGAAGCTGATCTTTAAGTCGCCAGCCTGATAGGACGCATTCCCAATTTTAAGGGCGTTGCCATCTTGTATTTTAAATGTCTGAGTAATAAGCGCGGGGCCGCCTGTCATGTTCTCCACGTTAATCAGGCTTACTGCTTTTGAAGAAAAATTGACGGCCAGCGTTCCGCATTGGCCATTACTTAAACCCAGATGGTTTATAATCATACGCTGTGATTCGTTAATCGAGTTTTGCTGGGCCAGACGGGCCACACGCTGATTGCCAGCCATCATGGCAGCAAAACTTGTTCCCACCGACAAAGAAAGGGAGTTGATGGCAGGAGGTTTTTCTGCATCGGCGCGTACAGGAGCTTCGTCATTATTCGCCATGGCGGAATTAATGGCGTTGAGCGCAAGGAAAACAGGCAAGCTGCATTTCAAGGATGTCATTTTATATTTCCCTCATCACATTAAATCGCGGCGCATGGAAATATCCGCCATGGCTGTGGCTTCGCGCCAGGTACGCGACCCTATAATTGACGCCAGTTCATGGTCAAGATAATCCATATCACAGGCATAGTCCGGGGAAGGTTTTATCCCAACCGTGTATGTATCAAGCAGAGCCTTGAGGGCGTTCTGCGCCGCTTCACTTTCCAGCATGTCCGCATAATCGTTAAACAGATTGGCCTGTACCGGATTTAATTTTGTCTGTTCAATAAAATGGCGAAGGGTAACGAAGACCTGCGGGCGGAAATACATGTCTGCCTTGCCTTCAGATAATTTATATGAACGCAACATTTCCCGGCCCCGTTTATTACTTACGGCGGTAATCTGGGGATCGCAAGTTTCAGCTAAACAAAGAAAGGCGTGACCGAACATCAAGCCATTTTCATCGGGCAGGATAACAGGGCAGGCCGCTTTCCCGGTTAACATCATTTTATCCTGTAACAGCTGAGCCAGTTTCAGACCCATCAACACCATGGAATAGACGTTTTGTCCTTCCCAGTTGAAGGTATGGTCTGTCTGGCTGGAATAAGCGTGTTCAATGGCGCTGGAAGCGAAAGCCATAGGGTGCTGCCGATGGGCATGGAGTACCATATCGGGACGTACCGCCACAATTGTTTGAAACGGCAAATAAGTATCTTTGTCGGATTCACATGGCATTAAGCCAAATAGGCCCATATTCACCGAGAAGGCATCAAGATAATTATACGAATCATCCAGTTTGAGTTTTGTCGAGCGGCGGAGCTTGCGCAAGACGCCGTTTGCACGTTCGATATCGTCGCAGGTCAGAGAATTATTGCTTTGAAGGCGTCTTACAAATTCATCGATGAATTGCAGATTGCCAGATGCCGTGGCGGCTTTAACAAAAGCTTCGCGCGCCTGGGCCATTTTCAGACCTTGATTGTAACTCATTCATGCTCCCTGTTTTTTAGGGAACATCATAAAAATTATTATTAATATGTCAACGCAAATCAGGCGCGGCGGTTCAGCACATAGGTCGCCAGTTCTTCCAGCATCGTTGCACGGCCCTGGAAGATATGCAGGTGACGAATGGCTTGCTCAACCAGCATTTCCGCACGCTGTTTCGCCTGTTCCTTCCCCATGGTGGAGACGAAGGTCGCCTTGCCAGCTTTCTCATCCTGATTGGCGGGCTTCCCGGTTTCGTGGGAATGGCCCTCAACGTCCAGAATGTCATCGGTCACCTGGAAGGCGAGGCCGAGGTCATAAGCATAGGATGTCAGGGCGCGGCGGTACTGATCACCAGCTTTACCCAGAATGGCGCCAGCCTCACACGAGAAGGCCATCAGCTTGCCGGTTTTCATCCGCTGCATGCGCGAAATCGTGCCGAGGTCGAAGGCGGTGGTTTCGCCGATAAGATCGAGCATCTGGCCACCGACCATACCCTGCGGGCCGGAAGCTTCGGCAAGGCAGGTTATCAAGGCGCAGCGTACATAGGGGTCTTCGTGCGTTTCCGGGGCGGAGAGAATCTGGAACGCCATTGTCAGCAAGCCATCGCCCGCGAGGACAGCAGTGGCTTCGTCATAAGCGCGGTGAACGGTTAGCTTGCCGCGACGCATGTCGGAATTATCCATGGCGGGTAAGTCGTCATGGATAAGAGAGTAGGCGTGAACCAGCTCAATGGCGGATGCGACACGTTTGGCGCGGGACGGGTCGACATTGAACAGCTTGGCGGATTGCATCACCATAAACGGGCGCAGACGTTTCCCACCAGACAGCGTGCCGTAACGCATGGCGTCATATAACTGAGCTTCGGCCAGATCCGTTTCCGGCAGCAGACGCGCAATCGCCTTATCCACCATTTGCACGGTGTCTTCGAGCGCTTCTTTCAGTTCGGGGCTGGTCTCGCGCAGTGACGGGGCCATATGTAACTCCTGTTATTTATTTTTCGTCAAAAGGAGCCGTCGACACATTGCCGTTGGCGCCCACTACAATTTTTTCAATTTTCATCTGCGCGTCGCGAAGCTTGGATTCGCAATGCGTCTTTAACGCCATACCGCGTTCATATGATTCAATTGATTTTTCAAGGCTGACTTTACCCGACTCGAGATCCTTCACGATAGATTCCAGCTCAGCCATTGCAGCTTCAAATGTCATGGTGGCGAGGGAAGGATCCGTCTGTGTCATATAATTATGTTATTCCAAGGGTTTAATCGGGGCCAACTCTATGTCAGGACAGGGCGTTTCTCAACTGGATTTTCAGCTTTTTCCACGGAGCAGCGTAATATGGCCCATTTTCCGGCCGGGACGCACATCCGGCTTGCCGTAAAGATGAATGCAGGCATTAGGTTTATCCACATATTTATCCACAAGCTTGATGTCATCGCCAATTAGGTTAAGCATAACGGCATCGGAGTGGCGCGTGGCCGACCCGACCGGCAGGCCGCAGACGGTGCGGACGTGATTTTCAAACTGGGATACCGCGCAGGCGTCGATGGTCCAGTGACCGGAATTATGGGTACGTGGCGCAATTTCATTGGCGAGGATTTTGCCGTCCTTCGTCACGAATAATTCAAGCGCCAGAACGCCAACCAGCCCGACTTCATCGGCCAGTTTCTTACCCAGCTTTTTGGCTTTGGTCAGTATGGCGGGCGGCAAGGGGGCGGGGGCGGTGGTTTTCGACAGGATGTGATTTGCGTGATCATTGAGCACTACGTCATAAGCTTCTGTTTTTCCTGATAAATCCCGCGCGACAATTACAGATATTTCACAGGCGAAATCAACCAATGCTTCAATAATTACTTCATCGGATTTCAGCGAAGCAAAGGCGGCATTAATATCGGTTTTTTTGTTGATCTTTATCTGGCCTTTGCCGTCATAACCAAAGCGGGCTGTCTTTAAAATACAATCGCTTACACCCCATTCTTCGAGTGTTGCTTGAACCTGTTCGGCGCAACAGGCCTTCGCCCATTTGGCGGTGGGGATGCCGATATTGTTCAGAAACTGTTTTTCGTGCCAGCGGTGCTGGGCGATTTCGAGCAGGTAGTCGTCAGGGTAAACAGGCTTCAGTTTTTTCAGGTACTGAACCGTTTCAACCGGGATGTTTTCAAATTCATAGGAAATGACATCGACCGACTGGGCAAATTTTTTCAGCGCCGCTTTGTCATTATAATCGGCGGTGAAAGTGAGAGCGGCGACATGCGAAGCAGGGGCATCTATTTCCGGGCAATATATATGTGTTTTGATTCCCAGTCGAGCGGCGGCCATGGCCGACATGCGCCCCAATTGTCCACCACCGAGAATACCCATAATTTTAGCTGGTTTCGTCTTTTTCATGGGGGGAAAGTGCTTGGATTAAGGTGTTTAGTCAAGGTTTTTTGGGAACAAACAGGTCATCTATGTGTTGGATTATTATGAGAAGCGACATCAGGAGAAGAAAATGACTATTAAGAAGGTAAAAGAAGGGTATCGCCTGGAATCCAAGAAAGGCAAAAACCTTGGTACTTATGACACCAAAGAGGGGGCTGAAAAACGGGAACGTCAGGTTCAGTATTTCAAGCATAAGGGATCGTCATGAAGGTGAAACTGGTATGGCCGCAACGGCGTCAGTTTATTTCATTTGGCGAGGAAGCTGATAACAAATCTAAGTAAGATTTACATCGCAGGGGGAGTGACAGGAGTTAGGCCGACATTTGATGTTTGCCGTTCGCGGTAATCATCAAGTCTTTTTGCTAATGTGTTGTCATTTAAAGATAAAATCGATGCAGCGAGTAGGGCAGCGTTAATGGCGCCTGCTTTGCCGATTGCCAATGTACCCACCGGAATTCCCCCCGGCATTTGGACGATGGAGAGCAGGGAGTCCATTCCCTTCAGCGCATGACTTTCGACCGGAACGCCAAGAACGGGCAATGGAGTCATGGATGCTGCCATGCCGGGCAGGTGGGCGGCTCCGCCAGCACCAGCAATGATGACTTTCAGCCCACGTGATTTGGCTGTCTTAGCGTAATCGACCAGACGATCCGGGGTGCGGTGGGCGGAGATTATTTTTGTTTCATGGGGAATTTGCAGAGTATGAAGTGTTTCGTGGGCATGCTGCATTGTCTCCCAGTCGGACTGAGAACCCATGATAATCCCGACCAGAGGGTTTAGATCGCTGTCGCTCATGCGATGATGTCCGGTATAAGCATGCTTTCAATACGTGAAATCATGTCCTTAACCCGCAGTTTTTCTTTTTTCAGCTTGGCAATTGTCAGAAAATCGGCAGCCTGAGCCCGACTCATCTGTTCAATCTGCTCATCTATGGATTTGTGTTCGCGTTTAAGCTCTTCAAGCTGGTCGCGCAGGGAATCTTCGTCAATCATCTATATTTCAATACCGCAGGGGTGAATTTTAATAGGTATATCAGAGTTTTTACCCAAAAAACAGAGTCAATTGGTTCCTTTAGCGGAGTGTTGGGGCGAGAATATGCCTTTGTCCCGAGTGTGAGGCATGTATAAGTAGACGTTGCGGGTTCCCGCGTTCCATAAATTCATCGGCCTTATGAGCGCGTGCCATGGCAACATCCGGTGTGCAATCAGGTTCCATTGCCATTATGAGGGCCGCATAAAACCTTTCCCCAACAGGGTTTCCCATGCATGCAGACTCCAGCATTCCGATTAGGTCGTTTAAATTTAAACCGGTCAGCCCCAAGCGAATATCCGCTAGATCTGATTTTTCAATCTGCTCCAGGGCTGAAAAAATATGCTGGGTTTTTTCCCCCATATCCTGTGAGAAACGGCCTAATGCAATTTCTGAAAGAGTTTCTTCCTGAGCCAAGCTGCTTCGTTCAGATAGAGCTCGTTCACGCATGACTTTAAGGCCGTCGATATAAAGTTGCAGCGTATCATGAATAGCTTGCGCTTTAGGTGTCATAGTTTAATGCTCCCATTTTTTTGTTTTTATAGAAAATATGGGGGGAAGCTGCAAGAAATATCAAAAAGAACAATTAATAACTCCCGCAGGGCATTTACCTTTGGTGGTGAAATCATTAATCTATCGCCATCTTACTTACGATTCCTGAGGCAAAATGACAAAAAAGATTGGTA
This sequence comes from uncultured Alphaproteobacteria bacterium, assembly GCA_946481105.1. The sequence continues at coordinate 22,828 of CAMLMM010000022.1, read as the reverse complement.
TATTAACAAGCGGTGGCGATTGCGCCGGGTTGAACGCAGCTATTCGTGCCGCCGTGCACCGTGCGGACCTGTTAGGGTGGGAAATTTATGGAATTTTGGACGGGACAGCCGGGCTTCTGGTTGATCCGCCGCAATATCGTTTGCTGACCCCAGCCATGTTTGACAATAATGTCATGCGCATGGGGGGGACCATTCTCGGGACCACCAACAAGGGCAACCCGTTTGCTTATCCGATGCCGGACGGGTCGTTAAAAGATCGTACCGGTGAAATCATCGACGGATTTAAAAAACTCGGGCTGGAAGCCGTTATCGGCATCGGTGGTGATGGCAGCTTCGCGATTCTGCGCAAGCTGGCCATGCAGGGCGGTATCCGCATGGTGGGGATTCCGAAAACAATCGACAATGATATTGGTGAAACCGAGAGTTCTATCGGGTTTGATACTGCCGTGTCTGTTGCGACCGAAGCGCTGGACCGGCTGCAGCCGACGGCTGCGTCACATGACCGCGTGATGGTTCTGGAAGTGATGGGGCGCGATGCGGGGCACATCGCCCTGACCGCCGGTATTGCCGGGGGCGCCGATGTCATTCTGATTCCTGAAATCCCGTACAATATCCAAAGTGTGGCAAAGAAAATCGCCCAGGTGAAAGCCGGCGGCCGTAACTTTGCGTTGGTCGTTGTATCTGAAGCAGTGAAAACCATTGAAGGCGATGCGTCGCAGATGAAATTCAGCGATGGCCAGATGCGTTATGGCGGGATCGGTCATTATGTAGGTGACCAGATTTTCCGCGCCACGGGGTCGGAAACACGCGTTACTGTGCTGGGGCATGTTCAACGTGGATCATCACCAACCTATAACGACCGTTTGCTGGCGTCGGCATTCGGTGTTCGTGCCGTCGACCTGATTGCCGAAGGCAAGTTCGACCGCATGGTTGCCTGGAAAAACCGCGAGGTTGTGGATGTGCCGATTGAAGCGGCTATTGCGGCCTATCAAGCTGTCGATATGAATTCTTCGCTGGTGCATACTGCGCGCGCGCTGGGGATTTCATTAGGGGACGAATAATCGTCAGGGAGAGCGTTTATGCTGTATGTGCAACAGGCCCTCGGTCCAGATGAAAACTTGGTGTATATCGCCAAGTTTCATTGGTTCTACGATGCGCAAGCGATCATGGCGATTATCTGGGGCCTGTTTCTGGCTGTATCCCTGTTGATAGCTTTTGTGACGCTGGCGGGGGAACTTCCCCCAAAAATGAGCAGTTTTATAATGGCTGTGCCGCTTGAAATAAATGATAGCTGGCTGACGATGGTGCGCAAGCTTCACCCTGTCATTAAATTGCTGGCCCTTTTGATATTCCTGATGGGGGTTGTTAAATTCGCCAATATGCTGGTGACAAAAGTCACCACGGAAATTGTCGTGACGACCAACCGCCTGATTTATAAACGCGGACTGATTGCGCGGAATGTTGGCGAGATGAGCATTGACCGCATCGAAAGCATTTCCGTCAGCCAGTCATTTTGGGGCCGCATTTTCAATTTTGGACGTCTGATTATTCACGGGATGGGGGTGGGTGAGCTGGTAATGCCGAATCTCGCTGACCCCATTACGTTCCGTAAAGCCATTGAGAAAGCACGCGTGAGTTAGAGAGGGGATATGGCAGAGAACCAAGGGCAGCCACGTATGCGCATCCGCAATGAAGATCTGCCGGTTGCTTTACGCGAAGGCGAGAAAGTTCTGGTGAAGGGGGATATTTCAACGGGTATTTACTGGAAGCCGTTTGCGGTGCTGTGTATTGCGCTGCTGTTCTCGCTGATTGCCATGCCGTTGTGTTTCTTTCTGACTTTTGTGGCATTTCTGTATTTTGTTTTCGTTCTTGTCGTGAAATCGGTCATGATGCTGGTCGTGACCAATCAACGCGTCTTTTTCCGTACGGGCCTGATTAAAGTTGACACGGTGCAGTTACGCATTGAGCAGATTGAAAGTGTTGAGATTCAGCGTACCATCGTCGGCCATTTCCTGAATTACGGAACTGTGGTTCTGACGGGGACAGGATCCCGTTTTTCTTTTATTCCATATCTGGCCAATGCCGCGCATATCCGCAATGTTATCGACGAATTGCTGTTTCAGCGTGAGAAGCGCGTCGCGCCAGAATAAATTATAGATTTTTACAGATGGATGGAAAACATGGCATGGGATAAATCCAAGCTCGTGAGTCGTTACGTGACCGAAGGCCCGAAATCGGCGCCGCACCGGTCCTATTATTACGCGATGGGTATGACTGAAGAAGAGATTCATCAGCCGCTGGTCGGTGTTGCCACCTGCTGGAACGAGGCCGCGCCATGCAATATTGCGCTCAGCCGTCAGGCGCAGTCAGTGAAGAAAGGCGTGAGCGAAGCCAAGGCCACACCACGCGAATTTACAACCATCACCGTGACCGATGGTATTGCGATGGGGCATGAAGGCATGCGGTCGTCACTGCCTTCACGCGACGCCATCGCCGATACGGTCGAGCTGACCATGCGCGGGCATTGTTATGATGCGCTGGTCGGGCTGGCGGGCTGCGATAAATCCCTGCCGGGGATGATGATGGCGATGGTGCGCCTGAATGTGCCGTCCGTCTTCATGTACGGTGGGTCGATCCTGCCGGGTAAATTCCGGGGGCAGGATGTCACCGTGATTGATGTCTTTGAAGGTGTTGGCAAACATGCGACTGGTGAATTCAGTGATGCGGACCTGAAGGAAATGGAATGTCATGCCTGTCCGTCTGCGGGAGCGTGCGGAGGGCAGTTTACGGCCAATACGATGGCCTGTGTGTCGGAAGCAATCGGGCTGGCATTACCTGGGTCGGCCGGTGCGCCCGCCCCGTATGAAAGCCGCGATCAATATGCCGAAGCATCGGGTAAAGCTGTTGTCGAATTAATCAAACGCAATTTACGACCACGCGATATTGTCACGCGCAAGGCACTGGAGAATGCCGCAATGATTGTGGCGGCCACGGGTGGTTCGACCAATGCCGCATTGCATTTGCCCGCGATCGCCCATGAAGCGGGAATCGATTTCGATTTATTCACCGTCTGTGACATCATGCGGCGGACACCATATCTGGCCAGTTTGAAACCGGGCGGGAAATATGTCGCCAAGGATTTGTATGATGTGGGGGGCGTCGGTATCGTGATGAAAGAATTGCTGAAAGGTGGTTATCTGCATGGCGACTGCATGACGGTGACCGGGAAGACGATTGAAGAAAATCTGAGAGATGTTCAATTCCCGCCCAATCAGGATGTCGTCGCGCCGATTACAAAACCTTTGTCGTCTACCGGCGGGGTTGTTGGGTTGAAAGGCAATCTGGCGCCGGATGGAGCGATTGTTAAAATCGCCGGGATGACGGAACTGACGTTTAAAGGGCCGGCCCGTTGTTTTGACAGTGAGCAGGATTGCCTGAATGCCGTCCTGGCGCGCCAATATAAAGAAGGCGAAGTGCTGGTCATTCGGTATGAAGGCCCGAAAGGCGGGCCGGGGATGCGCGAAATGCTGTCCACGACAGGTGCGTTATACGGGCAGGGCATGGGCGGAAAAGTCGCGTTGATTACCGATGGACGTTTTTCCGGCGGGACGCGCGGTTTCTGTGTCGGGCATGTCGGCCCGGAAGCGGCGGTCGGCGGGCCGATTGGTCTTTTGCAAGATGGCGATATTATAGTCATCGACGCGCATGCAGGGACAATCAATGTCGAATTGTCAGATGAGGAACTGGCAACGCGCAAAGCGAGTTGGTCATCCCGCGAAAATAAATATGGGGCAGGAGCCCTGTGGAAATATGCCCAGTTGGTAGGGCCGGCGCGTACAGGTGCGGTCACGCATCCGGGTGGCAAAGGGGAAAAGCACGTTTATGCGGATTTATAGGGTTTTAGCGTCAGTCATAGTCCTGAGCTGCGTTACGCCTGCGTCCTATGCGCAGGAATCGCCTGTCATCGTTCTGGCGCAAGGTGTTAAGGTCAGCGGTATCAAGCTGCATTATCAACCCCAGGTAAAGACATTTTATGATGAACGTCATGGGGAACCTTTATGGACCAAGGCGGATGGATCGCTGACCGGGGATGCAAAAGATGTTTTGAGCATGATGGAAGAGTCGTGGACGCACGGTCTTAACCCGGATAATTATTATGTGTCCCAGTTAAAAAATACATTGCGCGGTGTCGAAGCCGAAGTCGTTTTTTCATCTTCGGTCGCAAAATTTGGTGCCGATCTATCGGGAATGCGTCTGTCGCCCAAGACATTGGAAGAGGACTCTGGTTCATGGTCGCGTGGTGCTGACCCGTTGCTGTTACTTCAGCATATTGCGCAGGAAAAAAAGCCGGCTGAATTTCTACGTTACCTCGCGCCACAGGATAAAACCTATGAGATGCTGCGGGGTGAATTGAAAGATATCGTTAAAGATATCGCCAAGAATCCACAGGATACATGGAAGCCTGTTGCCTTCCCGGGAACAATCAAACCCGGCCAGTCGCACAAGGCCATCTTGGCCATTCGTGAGCGGTTGAATGCGCCAGCTGCCAGCGGCAGCGATCCGTTGTTTTATGATGCAGAACTTGTGAAAGTGGTTGAGAAATTCCAGTCGCGGAATGGGTTAAAACCGGATGGGTTTATCGGACGTCGCAGTTTTGCAGCGATTAACCAGACACGCGAACAGAAGCTGATTAAAATCATCGCCAATCTGGAACGCCGCCGCTGGCTGCCGAAAACGGTGCCCGAAAAATATGTCGCAGTGAATATTCCCGCCATGCAGTTGAAAGCGATTGAGAATAATAAAGCTGTATTTGACATTCCGGTTATAATTGGCCGCGTGCAACGTCCGACGATGAGCTTTGCCGATGATATTATTGGTATTCGCTTCAACCCATCCTGGTATGTACCGGATACCATCAAGAATGAAGATTATCTGCCGGAATTGCAGAAGGACCCTCATGCCCTGGAGAAAAAAGGCATCAAGTTCCGGATTCATACGGAGGAGGGCGGTATTCAGGAAGTAGCCTCTACCGATATCGATTGGACGAATACTACACCCGAACAGCTTAAATCCATTCAAATGGTGCAGGGGCCGGGCGATGCCAATGTTCTGGGCCGTATCCGTGTCCTGATGCCGAACCGGTACGATATTTATCTGCATGACACCAGTTCGCCGGAATTATTTGCCAAAGATGACCGGGCACTAAGTTCAGGGTGTATTCGTTTGTCAGAGCCACGTAAAATCGCTAATTTTGTATTAGGGAAAAACCCAAGCTGGACCGAAGCGAAGCTTGAGGCTTTGCTGAAAAAAGATAAAACCATTGAAATTCCTGCCGTAAAACCTGTGCCGGTTTTCCTGTTCTATTTTACCAGCTGGATGGGTGAGGATGGCAATCTTATCATCGCCGATGACCTGTATGGCCTTGATTCTAAACTGGTTTATCTGTTGAAGCAGGCCGGGAAGATTCCGTTTGAATTGAAGGTCCCGGCCCCGAAAATGGCTAAAAGGTAAAATTCAATCTAATATATATTGATTCGATACGGGCCGTTTTGTAGAATTAAAGAATCGGGGATAGTTCCGTGCCCCTTCAACAGAGTTATTCTTTTTTTCATCATTTATTGCTAGAAAGACACACTTAGATTGTCTGCGTGGCACATTTAATAAACCCAAAAGGTACTACATGTCTTTGACAGAATCGGCTTTACAATCGCGGCTTGACCGCCGCAGTGTTCTCAAAGGTGGCTTAACCCTTTCTCTTTCCGCAATGATCTCCACCGCGATGGCCAAGCCTGCGCTGGCGCTTCCGCAGGGTGGCGTTTACAACATTGCTTTTACGAATTCGCATACCGGGGAAAGCTTTAGCGGGGCTTACCGTGTCGGCAATAAATATCTGCCGGAAGCTTTTGAGCGGATTAATTACGTCCTGCGCGACACGCGTGAGAATGAAATATTCCCGATCGATCCGCGTGCCGTGGACATTATTGCCATCGTGCATAAACGTCTTGGCATTACCGAGCCCTACACGGTGATTTCCGGTTACCGCACGCCACGTACGAATGCGGCACTGCGTGAAGGAAGCCGTGGTGTGGCGAAACGCTCGCTTCATATGTCCGGACAGGCGATTGATGTCCGTCTGCATGATGTACAGATGCGTGCCGTGCGTGATATGGGCATCAAGCTGGCCGCAGGCGGCGTTGGTTTTTATCCGCGCAGCAATTTTGTCCATCTGGATTCCGGTGATTTCCGCACCTGGTAGCAGGGCGGAAGATTACTCTTCTTCTGTATGCAGAATAGAGACTTTCCAAGGATAGCTGGGATTTGAATTATCCGGCTCGTAGAAATGCATCTCACAATTCGAGATAAGGCGGCGTTCCTGTCCGTAGGCATAGCTGACGGCGTTAAATACGCCGCCATGCGCCACGAGCATCGGCGGGGCGGTATGCGGACGGTTTAAAATTGTTGAAAACGTTGTTGTGACGCGCCTGGAGAATTCCACCATAGTCTCGCCACCCGGCGGATCAATCATTCCTTTTTCACGGTAGGCGCGGAGCATATCCCAGCTGATGCCTTCCCATTCCCCGAACACATGTTCAATCAACCCATGGTCTTCGGTCATGCCGGTTTGGATATGGGTATTGGCAGCATGGGCGGTGTCACGGGCGCGGGACAGGGAGCTGTGATAAATATGGCCGGGTTTAATCCCCAGGTCACGGATTTTTTCAGCAAGGCGGGTGGCCTGTAATTTGCCTTTGGCGGTTAGCGGCGTGTCGTGACGTCCCCCGGCGGCAACACGTTTTGCGTTGGCTTCGGTTTCGCCGTGACGCACGAGATAAAAGGCTTTCGGGGGTAGAATAATAGTGTCGGTCATGCCATAGTCATGGCATGGAACATTGGACAGATCAAGGCATTGTATTGACGGCGCGCGCCCATGGCGAGGGTGGCGCTGTGCTGTCATTGCTGACATCGCAACGTGGCCGCCATCTGGGATATGTTTATGGTGCCAAGTCACAAAAAACGCGTGGGCTGCTGGAGCCGGGCACGCTGCTCGAAGTCGACTGGCAATCACGCGTTGCCGATCAGCTGGGAAATTATACGATTGAGCAGGGGCGTAATAATGCCGCCCTGATTATGGACGATCCCCTAAAGTTGGCCGCGTTATTATCGGCCTGTGCATTATGTGAGGCGTCACTGCCGGAACGTGAACAGCATGAAGGATTATTTCATGGCATGCAGGCGTTAATCGACACGTTGCAATCAGATGTCTGGGGCTATGCCTATATCATGTGGGAGATTGCGTTCCTGAAGGAACTGGGTTTCGGGCTGAACCTGACACGCTGCGTCGCGAATGGTGACCCCCGGACGTTACATTATGTCAGTCCTAAATCCGGTTGCGCGGTTTCCCTGAAAGAAGGATATCCGTACCGCGATAAATTGCTCCCGCTGCCGGATTTTCTGAAACCCGAACCGATGGGCGCGAAGGCGGAAGAAGATGTCGTTAAGGGCCTGAAAATGACAGGATATTTCCTGGAACATTGGGTTTTTGCGCATCATACACAGGGAATCCCCGATGCCCGCTTGCGCTTTGCGTCGCTTTTTGCGACAAAATACCCCGTAATCACCACCGAATCAGCTGCTTAGGAATAACAAGACTATGGCCCGTAAGACGCCCCCCGCGACTATCCCGGAAAGCATTATCGACCAGCCAATGGCCGGATTGCTGTCGACCCGCTATCTGTCCTATGCGCTGTCGACCATCGTGTCGCGTTCGCTGCCGGATGTGCGGGATGGGCTGAAGCCGGTGCACCGCCGTGTTCTGTATGCCATGCAGCAGTTGAAACTGAACCCGAACCTGCCGCCGAAAAAATCGGCGCGTGTGGTCGGTGACGTTATCGGTAAATTTCACCCGCATGGCGACCAGTCGGTTTACGATACGCTGGTGCGTCTGGCGCAGGATTTCGCCGTGCGTTATCCGCTCGTGGACGGGCAGGGGAACTTCGGTAATATTGACGGCGATAATGCGGCCGCGATGCGTTACACGGAATCGCGCCTGACCGAGACGGCGATTGCGCTTCTGGAAGGTATCGAGGACGATGCCGTTGATTTCCGTTACACCTATGATGGCGACACGCAGGAACCTGTCGTCCTGCCATCCAACTTCCCGAATCTGCTGGCCAATGGGGCGTCCGGTATCGCGGTCGGGATGGCGACCAATATTCCTCCGCATAACGTCGCCGAGCTGTGCGATGCGATGGAATTGATGCTGGAGCGTGACGCGTCGATTGATGAACTGGTCAAAATCGTCAAGGGCCCGGATTTTCCGACGGGCGGTGTTCTGGTTGAATCCACAGATGCCGTGCGCGAGGCCTACCGCACCGGACGCGGGTCATTCCGTACCCGTGCCCGCTGGGTGAAAGAAGAACTGAAAGGTGGCACGTGGCAGATCATTGTCACCGAGATTCCGTATCAGGTGCAAAAGGCGAAGCTGGTCGAGCAGATTGCCAATCTGATTAACGATAAGAAGATCCCGATGCTGGATGACGTGCGCGACGAAAGCGCCGAAGATATGCGTCTGGTGCTGGTGCCAAAGAACAGAACGGTTGAACCGGAACTGCTGATGGAAGCATTGTTCCGCGCGTCCGACCTTGAAAACCGTTTCGCGCTCAATATGAACGTGCTGGAAAACGGTCTGGTGCCGAAGGTCATGAACCTGAAAGAGGTGTTGCAGTCCTGGCTGAACCACCGTCAGGATGTGCTGGTCCGCCGATCGACGCATCGTCTGGGTGAGGTTAATCATCGTCTGGAAGTTCTTGCGGGTTACCTGATTGTTTATCTGAACATCGATGAAGTTATCAAAATCATTCGTGAGAAAGATGAACCGAAGCCGGCGCTGATGAAAAAATTCGGGCTGACCGATGTGCAGGCCGAAGCCATTCTGAATATGCGCCTGCGGTCCTTGCGCAAGTTGGAAGAATTTGAAATCCGCAAGGAACATGACAATCTGACCAAGGAGAAGGCAAATCTTGAAGCTTTGCTGAAATCCGAAACCAAGCAATGGAACGAAATTAAGCGTCAGATTGGCATTACCAAGAAGATTTACGGTCCGACCACGGTGCTCGGTGCGCGCCGCACAACGATTGGCAAGCCGCCAGCCCCGGTCGCGGTTGATCTCAATCAGGTGATGATCGAGAAAGAGCCAATTACGGTGATCCTGTCGGCCAAAGGCTGGATACGTGCCATGAAAGGGCATGATGTTAATACATCCGAGTTGAAATACAAGGAAGGCGACCGCGAGGAGTTTATCCTTGAGGCGCAGACGACAGACAAGATTGTCGCCTTCGCCAGCAACGGACGTTTCTATACGCTGCCGGGCGATAAGCTGCCTGCCGGGCGCGGCTTTGGCGACCCGATACGTTTGCAGGTTGAGATACCGACCGATGCGGATATCGTGTTCATGATGGTCTGGGAACCGGATATGAAGCTGCTGGTCGGGACGCGTGATGGCAAAGGTTTTATCGTATCGTCGAATGATATTCTGGCCCAGACACGTAATGGCAAATCGGTCATGTCGGTTGATGATAATGGCGATGCCGTATTGTGCCGTGTTATTGATAAGGACCATGATCATCTGGCTGTGATGGGTACCAACCGCAAGATGCTGGCGTTCAAGCTGGAGCAGGTACCGGAAATGGCAAAGGGCAAAGGCGTTATCTTGATGAAATTCAAGGAAGGCGAATTGTCGGATGCCAAGTCGTTCAAATTGAAAGAAGGGCTAACCTTCCTGTCCGGTACCCGTGAAATGCCGGTTCCGAATATCAAGGAATGGGTCGGTGAACGGGCCCAGGCCGGTAAATTGCCGCCGAATGGGTTCCCGCGCAGTAACCGGTTTGCCTAATTAGAACTCTGATGTCAAAAAAGCCGCCAGTCAGGCGGTTTTTCATTTTATTGAGTTTGTATACGAAAAAATTAAAAATAATCAATTTTATATTTGAAAAAATGAAACATTATGTGATATTCTGAAAATATGGAGGCGGCATGATAGATTGTCCTGTCTGCAAAAATGAACTGACATTGTCGCGCATGAAATGCGGGGGGTGTGGGGTTGTTCTGGAAGGTAGTTTCAGTCTGCCACGTCTGGCGCGTCTTTCAATCGAACACCGTAAACTGGCCGAGACCATGATTCTGTGTGGCGGCAATCTCAAGGATCTGGCGGTTATCTGTGGTGTCAGTTATCCCACGTTGCGTAAAAAAATCGATGAATTAATTGCCGCGCTTAATCAACTTAAAGCAACGGATGAGCAAAAAGTTTCGGCTATTTTAGCGGGGATTGAAGAAGGCAGCGTCGCTGCCGAAGAGGGAATTCGCAAAATCAGGGAGATCCAAGGTGAAATTTGACAATAAAATCGAATCAATGCTGGCTAATGGGAAATTGACCGCAGAGCAGGCGGTTTTGCTAAAAACCAGTTTAAAGGCAGGTTTGCCCAACCGTGATACGCCATCCCATTTTCACACGGCAGTCCCGTTAGGGGGGATTGTTCTTGCGGTGGCTTTTGTCACATTTGTGGCCGTTATCATGGCGCTCAATCAAGGTGATGCCACTCATGTTCAAACCATTCAAAACGTATCCGAGACACTTAATCAACCAGGAAAGGTCGGCGAAATGAATAAGACTGTAACATCAATTTTAAGTGTGGCCCTTATAAGTTTGCCTGTGCTGATCTGGTTCTCATGGAGTTATAACAGCCTTGTCAGCAAGGAGGAGGATGTTCTGTCGGCCTGGGCGCAGGTAGAAACAAATTACCAGCGCCGCGCCGACCTCATTCCAAATTTAGTTAAAACAGTCAAAGGTTTTATGGATCATGAAAGCAGTACTCTGACGGAGATTGCGAAAATGCGGGCGCAGGTTGAGAAGGTAGAGCAGGAAAATACAAAGGTCCAAGCAATGGCCGAGGGGGCCGTGGCTCATTTGAATGATGAAAATTATATGACTTCTCTTGCGCAGGCGCAGCAAGGTCTGGGCGGGCAGATGAAGGGTTTGATGGCAACGGTTGAGGCGTATCCTACGCTTCGCTCTTCTGACCAGTTTCTGGAATTGCAGGCGCAGATTGAAGGGACTGAAAATCGTATTGGTACAGCCCGCATGGCCTTTAATGAAGAAGTGGGTGAGTTCAATGCCGCTATCCGCAAATTGCCGGGAAGTCTGGTCGCCGGATTAGGCGGGTTCCAGCGTAAAGCTTATTTCAAAGCTGATGATGGGACGAATAAGGCAACCCAAGTTGATTTTAATGATAATGACCAGTAAGTGTGTGCTGACATGGCAAACAAGTTTTCTCTTTATGCCGGTGGAGTTGTTCTGATTGTCTGCGCATCTGCCTGGGCCATGTCAACATTGTTTACAGGTGATGCTTCGGTAAAGCTTCCTGATTGTTATCAGCAACGAGTATGCGACAGCGAAGAGTTGTTTACGTCAGATCAAAAAGAAAATCTTGAGACGTATCACAAAGCATTGCTGGAACGATATGATATAGACGTGCGTATCATGACGGCAACAATTTCGCCTGAGATTATAAATTCCCTGTTTAAGCAGGCCAAAATAGGCGAAGAAAGCAAAACCCGCAAAGGGGTTATGCTGATCGTTGATCCTCAGCAGAATATCGTGCGCATGGAGGTTTCAGCGGGCCTGGATGCTGTATATACGGATGGTTTTGTCGCTTATATCCAGCAGCGGCAAATGGTGCCATTCTTTAAGGCAAACCGTGTAGCGGATGGGGTTTTGGCCACTGCCGAGATGATTGTTACCCGAGCGCAGCAGGCGCAGGAAGGGAAAGAATTTACTCCGCCGGAACAATTGCCACAAAATCTTGCGATTGGTGCCGGGGCGCAGACCAATGCAGAAATTGGAAAGGGGTATCAAGCCCCTGTGGTGACGGAGATTCTTCCGCCAGAGAAAATGAATGCCGGGGACGATCCGGCCAGTGTTGTTGCTGCGTATCACCGGATCCTGGCGGCAGGAAATGCAGATGCTAGCCTGCCTATCTATAGTCAGGCAACGCAGGTTATGCGCCAAAAATGGGTTGTGACACCCGCGCAGATGAAAAATGAGCTGCAGGCGTATGCGGTGTGCGATGTTGATCAAACGATAGTGTTGAAAAAATCCGGGCTGGCGGTTGTGCGGTATAAAATTGACCAACGCCAATGCGCCCCATATTTTCTGGTTTATGAAAATGGGGCTTGGAGGCTGGATTTTGTAGCCATGATGCAGCATATCCGTTTCAATGTGAGCAATGAGTGGCATATGGACATGTCCAAACCGTTGCCATACGCGGATGCATTTCGCGACTGGTCGTTTAATAAGGATGGATATCCGTTCCCCATGAAAAAAATGCGGTGGGGTTTGAATGTTATGACGGATAAACGTCACCATGTGACCTATGTGAATCGCATATTCCCAAATACGCCGGCGGTGGATATGCCCCTTCGGGAAAAAGATATTATTCTGAGCTGGGATGGTATGGACAATCCTGACTACAGGCAGGTTGTTCAGAGTATGGATAGGCTGGAAAATGGGCAGGCAGTCAAAGTGATTATTTCGCGCGATGGTCAGGAATTAACCGTAAATCTGGTTGCGCCACCAAGGATTTAAGGGGTGTCCCAGATTTACCTATCTATAGATAGATAGTTCTTGACTTGGGTGACATATCGCTTTAGACTATAAAGAATAGGGCGATATGATGAGCAACGATACCAAAACGCAGATACTGGATAGTGCTGAGCAGTTTACGATGCGGCAGGGTTTTGATGCGTTCAGTTACCGCGATATTTCCGAGCAGATTGGTATCAAGACATCCAGTATTCATTACCATTACCCGACCAAGGATGATCTGGCGGTTGGGCTGGTGGACAGGTATATAACCAATTTTCAAGCCCAACTAATTGAATTATCAGAGCGCAAGGGAAAAGCTTTTGCCAAGATAAAAGAATTGTTTCAGGTGATTGGCAATCTGTCAGGAAGCCAGCGCGACCTTTGCCTATGTGCCATGCTGTCTGCAGATCGTTATGCCGTGTCGGAGCAGGTGCAGGGGCGACTCAATGAATTTTTCAGCCAGTTTGAAACCTGGGTAGAGCGGTTTTTAAAAGAGGGCATTGCGGATGGCAGTGTGAATAATGAACTTAAGCCTAAAACTGCGGCCGTGGAAATAGTCGCGGCGGTGGAAGGGGGCATGTTGCTGGCGCGTGTGCGTCAGAACAAGACATATATGGCGAATGTGCTGGATGGCATATTGGCCAGGATCAAGAGTTAAAAATAATTGCGTAAATGGGTATTGACCATGAAAAGAAATATTCTAATTCCATGATAGTTTGTCTATCTATAGATAGGTAGATAGATATAAAATGAAGCTTTTTAAACTGTACTTAACCAAGGAGACTAAAATGACTGCACGTATTCAACCCGCATCCAATCCATCCCCCGAAGCACAAAAAATGCTTGAGGGTGTCCAGGCCAAGCTGGGGATGGTGCCCAATATTTTCAAAACTTTTGCGCATTCGCCAGCTGTGCTTGAATCCTATCTGAATTTCAGCGGGGCGTTGGCGAAAAGCAAATTATCCGCCGCGGTACGTGAGCAAATTGCGCTGGCTGTGGCCGGGGCAAATAACTGCGATTACTGTGCATCCGCCCATACGGCCATTGGCAAAATGCAAAAACTAGATAGCGCGGAAATGACACGTAATTTAAGTGCTCAGTCAGCGGATGCCAAGGTGCAGGCAGCCCTGACTTTTGCGCGTCAGATTGTGGATACGCGTGGTAATGTCAATGATGCGGATGTTGCAGCGGTGCGTAACGCCGGGTATTCGGATGGCGAAATTGCCGAGATTGTGGCTGTCACATCGCTGAATCTGTTTACCAATTACTTTAATCATGTCATGGGCACGGAAAATGATTTTCCATTCGTGTCTGCGTCAGGCGCAGCCAGTAAAGCCGCGTAAAGCATGTAGCCAATTATCGTCTTTTGGCCTGCAAATGGATGTTTTTTGCGCTTCCGCTGCTCAAATACCTTAAAGTATTCTGCGCTGCGGTTCTCTAAAACGTCCATTTTCGGCACAAAATACTTCAATTGATAACATGCTTTCGTAAAATTTTGTGGGGGCCGGGGTTTCCCGGCCCTTTTGCCTGCAGTGTTGACATAATTATAAAAAACCACTACATATCAGAAAAAACAAGGGAGAATTATCGGTGCAGGAAACAGAAAAACTAATTGATGATGTGGCTCGTACGCCACCACAATTCAACTTCATAAATTTATTCAGGCACGTAAGCGATTGTGTTCACCGACTGCACCGTCAGCCTGATGGCAGTAACATAACAATCAATGACATGCTTCCTCTGCCGACAAGGGCGCGCGCCGTTGCGGTGGCGAAAACAGCGGAGGGCAAGGCCCAGTTGAAGCAGGCAGGAAAGACGATTGATGACCTGAAGGTTTATTATGAGCGGGTTTCGCCTGTACTTGCGCGCCGGATGTATGAGCAGCTGCGCCGTCCAACGCCGCCCATTATTCCAGACCTGGCAGGAAGGTTTGCTCAGGCTGTATTTGAAATTGGATTAATGCCCTGTCCCGAAGGTCCAGTGTCGAGGAAACTGCTCGATGTCCTAGGGGAAGATGAGCCGGCCAGATTTTACAGGGTAGTTGAGATCAGGGGGGATGAGTACCTGAAAGGGCGTTTGGGGATGATTGTTGCACAGACGGGCGGTCTTGAGTATTACCGGGAAAAATATGCGCCAGTTCGGGGATCAGCAGGATTTTTGAATGAGATTTTTACCCATATAAATGATCAATACGCTATGGAGTTGGCGAATACCATTGAATTAATGGGTATTGATCTGGATGACCCATGTATCGCGCATAATGTTTTATTCCCGAAAATAAGGGAACCAAGCATTGCCGTGGGATAACGATTAAGGGAACTGAACCTTGCCCTGGGTTTGTTTATAACCTGGGTCAACAGGAACAGAGCCAGTGCCACCCGATGCTGCCGATTTTTTGCCTGTCATCGGCTTAGTGAGTGAGTCACGCAGCAGGATAATCGAGATACGGCGATTCTGCGCATCGTTTGGCTGCAACGGATTCAGATGTTCGGTGTCAGCTTTACCCACGACATTGGAGATCTTTTTCATTTCAATACCATCAGCCAGCAGAACGCGGCGGCTGGCGTTCGCGCGGTCAGCTGAAAGTTCCCAGTTGGTATAGCCAGCACCGTTGGAATAGGGGACGGAGTCGGTGTGGCCGCGCACGGAAATCTGGTTCGGCATTTTTCGGATGATATCGGCCACCATGCCAATCAGCTTGACGGTTTTCTCGTAAGGTTGCGCACTGCCGGTCGGGAACATGGATTGCCCCTCGCGGTCGACAATCTGGATACGCAGTCCTTCCGGCGTCATATCGACAACCAGGTTTTTAGCAAGATCCTTTAATTCCGAATCCTGGATAGCTTGCTGAATTTCTTTTTTTACTTCCTCGAATTCGTTGTTTTCGCGCTTTTCCAGTTCTTTCTGTAACTGTTCTTTGGATAATTGCTCCGGATCGGTAGAGGGCGGATTTGTCTGTGAACTAAGATCTGTGGAAGGCGGATTGTCGTTATGTACGATAGGCTGCACATCGTTAACACGTGCACCGACGTTTGAAACAGTCAGGCCGCCCATGACACCACCTGCACCGCTGGTGGTATTCGATACTTCCATGGGGGTTGGGTCGAAATATTCGGAAATGCCCTTACGCTGTTCCTCGGTAGTTGCGTTCAGCAGCCACATCAGCAGGAAGAACGCCATCATCGCAGTCACAAAGTCAGCGTACGCCACTTTCCATGCGCCGCCATGGTGGCCGCCGCCACCCTTGATGACTTTCTTGATAACGATAACGGGGGCTTTTTCGTCTTTTTTCTCAGCCACGGTAAATTCCTCTATCTATCAACCGGGGGCAGGAAGGGCATTCAGGCTTTCTTCCAGTTCCTGGAATGTCGGCTGGACATCATGTGGCAGGAATTTGCGGGCGAATTCAACGGCGACTTGTGGCGCAGCACCTTGCAGGAAGGCCAGTACGCCGACTTTCAGGCATTTATAATACATGACTTCGGTATCGGCACGGGAGTTCATGGCCCCTGCAATAGGGCCGATAAGACCATAAGCCAGAAAAACCCCGAGGAACGTACCAACAAGGGCGCCACCAATCATGGCGCCCAAAATGGCAGGGGGTTCAGAAATAGAGGCCATTGTTTTAATAACACCCAGAACAGCGGCCACAATGCCAAGTGCCGGAACGCCATCGGCCATGGTCTGCATGGCATGGCCGGGATGGTGGTGGTGGTGGTCAATGGTTCCGATTTCTTCGTCCATCAGCGATTCAATTGTCATCGGGTTGTCATTGCCGAGCGAAATAATACGCAGATAATCGCAGAGGAATGTTACCGCATGGTGGTTATGCGCGAAGCTCGGGAAATTGTTGAAGAGGGTACTGTCATGCGGGTTTTCGATATGGGCTTCGACCGAGAGCCATCCCTTAGTCCTCACGAGTTTAAAAATGGAGAACATCATGCCCAGCAGTTGCATATAGTCATTTTTGTTATAGGCGGATGGTTTGCTCAGGGCGCGGAAATAGCCCATCGTTTCCTTGATAACGTGCGGCGGGTTCGCAATCAGGAAGGCGGCCACGGCACAACCGAAGATAATGGTGAATTCGCCGGGGAGGGCGTGAACAATCACCATGACAACGTTGATGAAGTGTTCGACGTTAAAATGCATGGCGATCAGCAGACCGCCAAACGTACAGACCAGAACCAGAACAATACCGGCAAATTTCATGGGAATCCAGAAAGGTGTTGAGTGTTTGAACTATTGACACAGCAATCCTATCAGAAAACCATGCACATGTGCAGTGTGACATACTGCACTTAACAGGTTTTTAATTTGCTATGTAAATTAATTGCTGTTTAAATAGCCTGCGGCGTCAAGTGCGGCATAGGTCACAATGCCATCCGCACCAGCGCGTTTGAACGACAGGAGCATTTCCATCATTGCGGTCTGTTCATCCAGCCAGCCATTCTGGGCGGCGGCTTTTATCATGCAATATTCGCCCGATACATTATAGGCGAATGTCGGCAGGCCGAATGCCTGTTTGACACGATAGAGAATATCAAGATACGGCAGGCCGGGTTTCACCATCAGCATATCTGCGCCTTCATCGACATCCAGTGCGACTTCGCGCAGGGCTTCGTCACCATTGGCTGGGTCCATCTGATAGGACTTGCGGTTCTTCGGGCCTTGTCCCTGACCGAGCGAGCAACCGGCGGCATCGCGGAACGGGCCATAGAAGCCGCTGGCATATTTCGCGGCATAGGCCAGTATTGCGACATGGCTGTTATTGGTTGAATCGAGGGCCGTGCGAATGGCGCCAACCTGACCGTCCATCATGCCGGATGGCGCAATCACGTCGGCCCCGGCCTCGGCGGCAATAATGGCCTGACGCGCGATATTGTCGATGGTGCGGTCGTTATGGACATCGTTATGAACATGGTCGAGCGGGCCGCAATGGCCATGGTCGGTATATTCGCAGAAGCACGCATCCGCCATAATCACCAGATCAGGACAGGTGTCCTTCGCGCGTTTGACCATACGGTCCATCAGGCCGCCTTTGCGGAAGCTGTCCGTGCCTTCGTGATCTTTATTATTGGATACACCAAATAACATGACGGCGGGAACGCGTACGGCCTCAACCTGTTTGAGCAATACGGCCAGACTTTTTTCCGACTGACGAAAGACACCGGGCATAGATGAAACGGCCTGCGGCTCGGTGAGGGCTTCATCAACAAAAATCGGGTAAATAAAATCATCGACGGATAATTTATGTTCACGCACCAGACGGCGCATATTTTCCGTACGGCGCAGGCGGCGTGGCCGGTGGGTCAGCGGTGAAAAGTTTTCGGCAGAATTGTCGGCTTGTGGTTCCGGTTTGAAGGGGGAAACAGATGGCAAAATTGCCTCCACACGTTAAAAATGATTGAATTTCCATGTGTTAGGGCATTTTCCGGAGGTTGTAAATACTCTTGCTGTCAGTAAGCCCAGGGTATAAACTGTTATTTATCATGAAATATACGAATTTTGGCCTGGCTTTTGACGATGCGCTTTCATCCAAAGGATGGAGTTCAGCGCTTAAATTAACTCAGCTACGCAATTTAGCGGATGTCCGTTTTGGCACGGCAGAATCTTCGATTGGGCCGCTGACCGTGTTCTGGGCAGAGGATGGTCTGCGTTATCTGGGCATGGATGAGGAGATATCTCTCGGAAAGGTAGCGCGCGCCTGGCCGCATATGAATCTGATCCGCGATGATAAGGGGGCCGCCCGCCTGGTCAAGCAGATAGAGTCTGTCTGGGTTGGAGAAGCGGCTGATACGATTACGATGGCGGTCGAGGGAACACCGTTTCAGATGGATGTCTGGCGGGCGCTTATGCGTATTCCGCTGGGGCATGTTGTCAGCTATGGCACGGTTGCGGCAGCGGTGGGACGTCCGCTGGCTGTCCGGGCTGTCGGTTCGGCTGTCGGGTCAAACCCAGTAACGCTGCTTATTCCCTGTCACCGCGTTATTCAGCAGAATGGCAGTGTCAAAAATTACGGCTGGGGAGATGCGATGAAGCAAAGGCTTTTGAAGATGGAATCCAACCTTGCTGCCGCTTAAATTGTAAAAACACAAAGATTAACTTCAAAATATATTGATTTAATGGCGCAAGTTCAATAATTTGCGCGTTATGGATATACAATTTTATTATGCGGGCGAAAACGCCCAAAAAGTTTATGAGCCGTTTGTTCCCGCATTAAGGGAAGCTTTTCGCCGCAGCACGCATCACGGAAAAAACTGGCAATGGGATAAAGACCGCAACACGCTGCGTGTCCTGCTGGCAACGGCCAAGGATGTTGATCCCAGTGAAAGATATAAAAGATATGACTTTTCCGTACTCGGTGGATGTTCAAGCGACTCAAGTAAGGCTGGAGTTGATCTTGGAGAGTATTTAAAAGGGAACGCGCAGCGTTTGTATCAGATATTAATGAAGTCGGCGTCGACCCCGAATGGATTCATGTATGGGATCGGCTTTCAGGAAGCCGTCTTGCAAAACCCTAGAAGCATAACCGATGCCATGGATAATGCCGCTAGTGCGTCCAGCATAGGCAGCGAAACCGCGCATAATATTTCTTTGGACATTCAAAGTTTGAGAAGTCCGGCCATGATTGTGACATTGAAAGATTCAATCGAATCTGCGGAGGATTCGATAAGAGGATATGCGGGGGTTGAGGCAAAATATTTTATTCCATCTCTGGCGTCTGCAGAAGGGTTAAGTCTTTTTACCGTTGCGCATGAGGTTATTGGGCATGGGGTTTCTGGTCATCATGGCGATTCCAACGGGGCTGAAAAATATAAATGCCAGGAAATAAATTATGATGTGATTGATGAGATTGCAGCCCAGGAGGCGCAGGCCGATATTTCCGGGGTTGTTACACATGATATTGCGCGGGAAATGGGGGTATTGAAAGAGGACAAATCCATTGCCCCGGTCATTGAATCTCTTCGTTCGGTGGGTGGTTTCTTTCTAATATCCAACCGGTTCAGCATGGCGAATTCTACAGATGCGAATGACCATACGACGTCGGTTCATTTTGATTCAAAAAAACCAGGATACAAAAGTATTTTTGCGGGGCAGACAGGCATACGCGGATTTACATCATTGCCACCTGTCATTGTTACTTTTGCTGATATGGTCAGTGGCTATGTTTACGCACACACATTGAAGGAAAGAATAAAAAGGAAAGATAAAACGCTCACCAAATTTGAACGGGAAAATTTTAAAAATTTACATCCCACTCCTGTTGATTCAATCGAAAACTTTTCCATGATGGGAGAATTGATCCGTAAGGGCTTTGACGGAGACAGTGATATCGGTCCCATTGAAAAAGATCCGGCATGGGTGGTGACATCCATTAGATATCTGAAAAAGACAGGTGGGATTGAAGTCATCAAGGCCATGTTGAAGCCCGAATTACGTCCTGTCGTCGATGATGTCGTCCATGACTTTCTTGAGGCCGTGGATCGTTATGGTTCGCCTTTGCTTAAGGCCGATAAAATGCCGCTATTTGATAAATATCTGCCTAAAAAAATAAATTATTGGCAGGCGGCGGGTATAATTATGGACATACCACAGATTCACAAAGATAAGAAATCGGCCCAGACACAGGAAACAGGGGAGGCTGTTCCGCGTCATATTTTGTTGGGCGGTTCAGGACCACAATAATAAACAGATCAGCTGTGGTGTAGAAAATCTTTCATACCATAGAAACCGGCTGGTTGGATTATCAGCCAGCGCGCGGCCTGTAATGCGCCTTTGGCGAACAGGCTGCGGTCGGTCGCGCGGTGTGTCAGTTCAAGGCGTTCGCCCTGGCCAAAGAAAAAGACAGTGTGTTCACCGACAACATCGCCGCCGCGCAGTGTGGCAAACCCGATTTCATCACGGGTGCGCGCCCCTGTCTGACCATGACGGTCGTATACCGCATGTGTTGTCAGGGGGATGCCGCGTCCATCCGCCGCCGCACGTCCAAGGGCGAGGGCGGTGCCCGATGGTGCATCAACTTTTTTGTTGTGGTGAGATTCCAGAATCTCAATGGCGAAATCAGGGCCCAGTGTCTGCGCGGCTTTTTTTACCAGATCGATCAAAACATTTACACCAAGGCTGGCGTTTGGCGTAAAGAGAATAGGGGCGTGTGCCGCCGCCGATTTTATTTCAGCCATTTGCGATTCAGAGATGCCGGTTGTGCCTATCACCAGTGGCTTTTTTGTGGCGGCAGCGATGCGGGCGTGATGCACACTGGCTTCCGGTGCCGTGAAATCAATCACGATATCAGAGACGGCGAACAGGTCTTCGGCGTCTTTCACGATAGGGACGTTGGTTGGCAGGTTATCCTTGTCACGGGTAATGCCGCCGGACAGAAACAAATCCTGGGCGGCATTGACTTCCTTTACCAGTAACTGGCCCATACGTCCTGTGCAACCTGCAATTCCGACTTTCATGACACTTAATCCTTCAGATCATCCCAGAGTTCGCGCATTTTGGTGAAGAACCCTGCGCTTTCCGGTGTGTTTTTACGTCCGGCTTTTTCGAGTGAATCGTCCAGTTGCTTCATCAGGTCGGTCTGCTTTTTATCCAGATTGACCGGCGTTTCAACAAAGATTTCAATGAACATATCGCCGCGATTGTCGGAGCGCATGACGTTCATGCCCTTGTTTTTCAGACGAAGCTGCTGCCCCGTCTGCGTGCCAGCCGGAATTTTTACACTGGCTTTTTCACCATCGATGGTTGGTACATCTGTGCTGCCGCCCAGCGCCGCCGTTGTCATCGGGACGGGGACGCGGCAGTGAAGATTGGCACCGTCACGACGGAAGAAACGGTGCGGTTTAATGCCAATCAGCACAAATAGATCGCCGTTTGGGCCGCCACGGATGCCAGCTTCGCCTTCGCCGGACAGGCGGATACGCTGGCCTTCAGAAATACCTGCGGGAATGGAAACCTGAACCATTTTTTCACCGCGCATACGTCCCGCGCCACCGCATTTCTTGCATGGCGATTTAATAATCGTGCCATTGCCGCCGCATGTCGCGCAGGTGCGTTCAATCGTAAAGAACCCCTGGGTCGCGCGGACTCGGCCCGCACCCCCGCATTCCGTACATTTTTCCGGTTTGGCCCCGTCAGCGGCCCCGGTCCCTTTACAGTCGCTGCAAGCTTCAACCGTTGGAATTTTCAGCTTGGCGTCTTTACCTTTAAAGGCATCTTCCAGTGTAATATCCAGCGAGAACTGCATGTCTGAGCCGCGCAGCGGACCAGTGGAGCGTTGACGTCCGCCGCCCATGACATCGCCAAACATGTCTTCGAAAATATCGCTGAACGCAGCACCGAAACCAGCCCCGCCGAAACCGCCGCCACCCATACCGCCCATTTGGGGGCCTGCGGTGCCGAAGCGATCATAGGCGGCGCGTTTTTGCGGGTCTTTCAGAACATCATAGGCTTCGTTGATTTCCTTGAACTTTTCTTCCGCCTTGGCCGGGTCATCCTTATTCCGGTCAGGGTGGTACTGCATGGCCATTTTCCGATAGGCCTTTTTCAGGTCATCGTCACTGGCATTCTTCTCAACGCCCAGGGTTTTGTAATAGTCTTTTTCACTCATTCTTTTAACTCACTGGCTTTATCATCCATGTCCAGAAACGGCCCCACAGGCCAGCATTACCGGATACGGCATATTGTTTCGATTTTTTCTGCAGGCGCAAGACTTGATTGTAACGTGCCCGCGAATGTTTGTTTTTAATATTGCTATAGGCTTCGTTAATCAGTTTCAGATTTTCTTCGGCGATTGAGGGGGTATGCAACCGGCGATCCGGGTGCCAGAACATAACAAGGCGGCGGTAAGCCAATTTGATTTCCTGGTCATCAGCGTAAAGCGGTACGTCCAGAATTTCATAGGAGTTTTTTTGCGCCTTGTTCTGCATAAATACATGTTCCACAAACTAGAATTTCCCCGTTTACGCAGAAGAGCAGGGCCGCTTTGGGAGCAGCCCCGCCTGAAAATTTACGAAAGCATCAGCCTATTTTTTATCGTCATCTTCAAACTTCATGTCTGTGAAGTCTGCGTCAATAACGTCGCCAGCGGCACCTTCCGCAGCGCCGCCGGATTTATCACCCGATGACGCCGTGTGATTGTCAGGATTGCCTGCATCTTTTTCCTGGGCTTTCCGGTAAGCCAGTTCA